>NZ_JAMXFI010000079.1:33884-35716 GCF_025460875.1 Microvirga yunnanensis | reverse complement strand
CGGACATCGCCATCGTCCAGCTCCACCGGTAGATCTGAAGATGCGGGGACAGGGGCCGCGGGGCCACTTTCGCCTCAGCCATGGTGTTCACTCCTGATCGGCGACGTCGGCCGCCCGTAGTTTGGAATGGTTCGTAACGGAAGCGCGGCAACACCGCAATGCACCTTCTGCCGAACGCGCGGCAACCGGCACACTTCGTCAGCCGCGAAGTTTGCTCTAGGCTCGCTTATCGCACAATTTCTAATTATTCTTATCTCCCTTCGCGGTTGACGAAGGAAACCTATGCAATTCGATTTGACGGACCTGAGCCTCTTCCGCCACGTCGTCGAGGCCGGCAGTATCACCCACGGGGCCGAACGGGCCCATCTGGCGCTGGCGGCGGCAAGCACCCGCATCCGCAACATGGAAAAGTCCCTCGGCGCTCCCCTCCTTCTGCGAACCCGCGCCGGCGTGACTCCGACGCCAGCCGGCCGGACCCTGCTCCAACATGCCCGCACCCTCCTCGCCCAGGCGGAGCGCCTGCGGGAGGATTTGGGCTCCTACACGGGCGGATTGACCGGACAGATCCGGATCCTCTCCAACACCAATGCCCTCACGGAGTTCCTGCCCGAGGCCCTCGGCGCCTTCCTGGCCGAGCACCCGCAGGTCTCCATCGACCTGGAGGAGCGCCTCAGCGACGAGATCGTCGGCCTGATCGCGGAGGGCGTCGGGGATCTCGGCATCGTGGCCGGCACCGTCGATACGGGCCGGCTGGAGACCTACCCGTTCCGCAGCGACCGATTCGTGCTCGTGGTGCCGAAAAGCCATTCTCTGGCCGTCCGCGCCAGCATTCCCTTCGCCGAGGTGCTGGAGCACGATTTCGTCGGCCTCGACCGGGCAAGCGCCCTCCAGCGCTTCCTCGCCGGCAAGGCGACGCGCATCGGCAAGCCGATCCGCCTGCGGGTGCAGCTGAGGAGCTTCGACGCCGTCTGCCGCATGGTGGAGGCGGGCGTGGGCCTCGGCATCGTGCCCGAGACCACCGCCCGCCGCGCCGCCCGCACCACAGACATCATTCCGGTCGAACTGGAGGACGCCTGGGCGGCCCGCGACCTCACCCTGTGCATTCGCGCCCTGAAAGACCTGCCGCCTTCGGCGCGGCAATTGGTGGAGCATTTGCGCAAGGAGGCTTGATCCATGTCCCGGCCATCCTCACAACGCCGTGAACAGGGAATAATTCTCCGGCTGAAGCGTCTCTACGACCGTTCGCCCGCACAGCGCGGCAGGACACCAGCAAGGAGGACGCAATGCAGGGATTGGACCGCCTATCGCTTATCGCCATCGGCCTCGTGGCCGTCGCCCCCCTGGGCGGCGCGCAAGCCCAGAGCGCCCAGGGCACCACGTTCTTCGTGACCAGCACCGGCTCCGGCAAGGGCGCGGATCTCGGCGGGCTGGACGGCGCGGACCGGCATTGCCAGACTCTGGCGGAGGCCGCGGGCATTCGCGGCAAGATGTGGCGGGCCTATCTCTCCACGCAGGCGACGGGCGGCGCGACGGCCACCAATGCGAAGGACCGCATCGGCCGGGGTCCCTGGCAGAACGCCAAGGGCGTGGTGATCGCCAAGGACGTGGCGGATCTGCACGGCGCCGGCAACAATCTCACCAAGCAGACGGCGCTGACCGAGAAGGGCGAGCCGGTGAAAGGCCGCGGCGACCAGCCCAACGAGCACGACATGCTCACCGGTTCGCAGCCCGACGGCACCGCCTTCGCGGGCAGCCAGGACATGACCTGCGGCAACTGGACGAAGAGCGGCACGGAGGGAGCGGCCATGCTCGGACATCACGACCGCACGGGC
>NZ_JAMXFI010000079.1:0-33874 GCF_025460875.1 Microvirga yunnanensis | reverse complement strand
CACGGGCCTCGACGAGTCGCCTCCGGCCAAGTCCTGGAACTCGTCCCACGCGTCCCGCGGCGGCTGCAGCCAGGACGCCCTGAAGGGCACCGGCGGCGCGGGCCTGTTCTACTGCTTCGCGGCGAACTGATCCGCCCCGGATCCGGAAGCGGCATCCGCTGCCGGATCCGATGTTTTAGGCAGCGAAATCCACCGCCGGCATGGCGAGGCCGCGCCGCAGGCAGGCGGCCTCGAGCGTGTTGCGCAGCAGGCACGCGATGGTCATGGGGCCGACGCCGCCGGGCACCGGCGTGATGGCGGACGCGACCCCGGCGGCCTCCGCATAAGCCACGTCGCCGACCACCTTGGTCTTGCCCTCGCCGGCGGCCGGGTTCGGCACTCGGTTGATGCCCACGTCGATCACGATGGCGCCGGGCTTGATCCAGTCGCCGCGCACCATCTCTGGCCGCCCCACGGCCGCCACGAGGAGATCCGCGCCGCGGCACACATCGGCCAGGTCGCGGGTCTTCGAATGGGCCACCGTCACCGTGCAGCTCTGGGCGATGAGCAGCTGCGCCATGGGCTTGCCGACGATGTTGGAGCGCCCGACCACCACGGCATCGAGCCCCGACAGATCCCGCCGCACCGACTGCGCCAGCAGCAGGCACCCGAGCGGCGTGCAGGAGACCAGGCCCGGCACGCCGGTCATCAGCCGGCCAGCATTGATCGGATGGAAGCCATCCACGTCCTTGGCCGGATCGATGGCTTCGATCACCTTCTGGGCGTCGATTTGCCGGGGCAGCGGCAACTGCACCAGAATGCCGTCCACGGCCGGATCGGCATTGAGCCGGGCGACGAGGTCGAGAAGCTCCGCCTCGCCGGTGGAAGCCGGCAGCCTGTGCTCGAAGGAGCGCATGCCCACCTCGACGGTCTGGCGCGCCTTGTTCTTCACGTAGAGCTGGCTCGCCGGATCCTCGCCGACGATCACCACGGCGAGCCCGGGGGTGAAGCCCTGGTCGGCCAGATCACTGACGGCCCCGGCGATGCGGCCGCGCAATCCCTCGGCATAGGCTTTTCCGTCGATGATCGTGGCGCTCATGGGATGTCCCATCCTGTCAATGCGGCGAGCGCGGCGGAAAGCTTCTCCCCCTCGCCCGCAATGTGAAACGTCTTCAGCCGCGCGGTGGCGCCCGCTTCCAGGCTCACCGCCGAGGCGGGAACCCTGAGCGCCTTGGCGAGGAGGCGCCGGACACCCTCATTCGCGGCCCCGTCCTCAGGCACCGCCCTGACCCGGACCTTCAGCACCGTCCGGCCGTCCGCCAAGCTCTCGAGCCCGTCGAGCACATCCCGCCCGCCCCGGGGCGTCACGCGGACCCGGACCTCCAGGCCGCCAGGGCGGAGGCTCCAGGCCAAGGCCTTCCCCCCCTTAGAAGGCGATCGGCATCAGGTAGTCGACGATCAGGTTCTGGATGAAGATGATCAGCAGGATCAGGAGGATGGGCGAGATGTCGACCCCGCCCAGATTGGGCAGGATGCTCCGGATCGGGCGCAGGACCGGCTCGGTCACCGCATCCAGGAAGTTCCAGATCGAGCGGACGAAATCGTTGCGGGTATTGACCACGTTGAAGGCGACCAGCCAGCTCAGGATCGCCGAGGCGACGATGAGATAGGTATAGAGCTGCAGGGCCAGCAGAATGACGTTGAGAAGGGCGCGCATGGGAAACCTGTCGGGGATCGGCGATGCTCATGTAGCGACTGAAGCGGGGCTGAACAACCCATAAACCCCGGCTGGCCGGATCCTCCCGTCCGGAGATGGTCTCGAACGTCTCACCCGGCCGATTGACAGACCAAAGCCGGCAGGCCTAAAACCACCGCTACTTGGCTCGATTCAATCGACCGGGGCTGTAGCTCAGATGGGAGAGCGCTGCAATCGCACTGCAGAGGTCAGGGGTTCGAATCCCCTCAGCTCCACCAAGTGCTAAGATGCTGAATTGCCTTGTCTTTCAGCTCTAGGACTAGGACGCCCCTACCAGCCAAATAAGCCAATCCGTCACAGCGTTGTCACAGCTAGACGGAAAACGATAATGGCGACCATCCGCAAGCGCGGCTCTTCCTGGCAAGCTCAAGTCCGGCGAGAAGGCTACCCTCCCCTATCAAAGACGTTTCCTTCCAAGTCTGACGCCGCAGCGTGGGCAAGGGACCAGGAACGAGCTATCGACCGCGCTGAACTCCCGACCACTGCGCGTGCCTTGAAGGGCATGACCGTGGGCGACCTTCTGCGCCGATACAGCGAAACAATAACCCCAGCCAAGCGCGGGGCAGAACCTGAGCAATATAGGATCAAGACCATCCTGGCTCATGCCGTCGCTCAGGTATCTCTCAATAAGCTGTCTCCTGCGGCGGTTGCTCAATACCGCGATGACCGACTCAAGCTCGTCAAACCAGGAACCGTGAGGCGTGAGCTTGCTATCGTTCAACACTGCTTCGAGGTTGCTAAGAAAGAATGGAGTCTGCCCATCCTCAATAATCCTGTTCAGCAGATCACAATGCCCGAGGCTCAGAGGTCACGCGAAAGGCGACTGGAAGAAGGAGAGGGCAACACTCTAGCATCAGCCGCCTCAGCCTCGGTTTGGTACCTTCGTCCCTTGATTGCCCTTGCCATTGAAACAGGGATGAGGCGCGGCGAACTCCTGTCTATCTGGTGGAAGGACGTTGATATGACTGCTCCGACCATCCGCATCCTAAAGACCAAGAACGGCCATCCTCGCACAATCCCGCTCACTCCTAAGGCGGTCGAGATACTGGCCTCTTTGGAGAGGAAAGTCGAGCGGGTATTCCCTGTGACGCCTAATGCTGTGCGTCTTGCATGGGAGAGGCTGAGGAAGAGAGCTGGTCTTGAGGATTTACGGCTGCATGACCTGAGGCATGAGGCTGTGTCTCGCTTCTTTGAATATGGTCTGAGTGTGCCTGAGGTTGCTCTTATCAGTGGGCATCGTGATCCACGGATGCTGAGCCGCTACACTCATCTCGGACCGGAGAAGGTGGCTGTATAGGATCAGCCAACGCAACAATTGTGGACCTCACTAGTTTGAGACCCGAAGGTTACGTTCTTCCTCCCTAGACCTTCTAACTAGCCCCATCAGTTGAGCAATCCTGGCGGGGCTTTTCTTTGTGAGTGATAGTTTCGTCCGACACCTTCGCCTCTATGAAAGGCACGGTCAGAAGCAGCCCACCCGCCTCATCAACAATCTCAACCACATAGCGACCCTGCTGCTCAGCAGTGAGTTCATCCCAATATGGGACGACCTCCATAAAGACATCTGCTACCCTCCTAGCGACGCGCTGAGCAGCATCAACATCGGAAAGGTCTAAAGTTTCAGGATACCTGACTCGGCTGTGCTGGTTATAAAGGAACAGATTGTAACATGGCATGGCGCAGGAATATTAGCCAAGAAAGCCGCAGCAACAATCTACTCATAGGTGTTATTTCCAACGCCTCCCTACAAGTCAGTTCATGTGACCGGAAGGCAAATGTCCGGCCATCATTCGCTCCTTCTCGTACGCCAAGGCTACACTCATAGCTGACCAGCGCCCTTCGGCTTCACGAACCTTGGTGACGCCTTGCTCATAGACGGCCAGCGCAGCCTCTTCCTTATCGAACAGGCTGTTGAGTGGCCCAAAGGACTGCTGCTGGTAGGCAAGGTCCAAAGCCTGATCCAGAGTCTCACGGATCGTGGCGAGGGCATGGGCGGCTTCACGACGATTGAGCCGCGCCTCCTCAAGATCACGATAAGCCTGATGAAGAGCCTTTAAGCAGACATTATAGGTCACATCCCCATGTTACCTCTCCCCGCATTGGTTGAGATAACCGTACAGGCTCTCGGAGCAGCGGCCTTCACATGGATCAATAAATAAGCTCAGGTTTGCTGCTCTTTTGGGGGAGGCGGTGTTGCTCAGCGACGAGACTGCGGGGAGCAAACCGCCGAGGCAAGCTGGCTTCCGTGCACAATACGCTCTCCTTGACCAGCGCAGCCTTTGCTTTCGTACTGACGCTCATCGTCGCCTGTTGAAGTTAGGCAGTGGCTCACATCAAAAGAGACCGACTAGCACCTTCCGCTGAGCTAGGAGTTCGACCCGTTCAGCAGGAGCGACGCCTAATGACTGCTCCTGGTATTCAGACACACCGGAGACTTGGGCTTCTGGCTGAAGCGGTGTCCAGGACCACCAGTGTAGGATGAGCTTATAGATGGCTGGGATTGCCCCTAGCCCCTTACGCTGGATGATGCGGCTACGCAGAACCGTACCGATGAAGAGGAGCAGGGTTTTCATACCTGATAAGTAAGTAGCAAACTCGGCCATAACAAGCCTAGGGAGCCATGCACTGACTTCTGACGCTAGGGCAACAGTTGCGATTTGACGTGACTTTAGAGATGCGGTTCAGGGTAATGCGGCTCATATCCTAACGGAAGAACACAGTGACAATCCAATTTCCGCGACTGCATAGTCCTGAACTGAAACCGTACATTGAGCCATTTGGACGGATGATGCTGGCGTATGGCCGTGCCGCAGTCGCTGTTGTTACCCTGGCTCAGCTTGAACATGAGAATGAAGCAGCCGCTGTAGACTTCGTAGACAGGTCAGGGACTAAGGACTTGCCAAAGCAGATGAGGCGGCTCTTTCGGGGAAGACTCGAAGAGGACCGGTTCCTCCAAATGGATGCGGCGGTCACGCGCTTCAAAGAGATAAGTGAGAAGCGTCATCACTTAATCCATGGCGAGTGGTGGTTTGATGTCTTCGATGGTGGTCATCTCGTCGTGAGAAAGGTACGGAGGGGTAAGATTGAACATCTCCTGGATGTAACTCCGTCAGTTCTCGAAGATTGGACTCAATCACTAGAGGACATTGCCGATGAGTTGGATGAGGTTTGGTACAGCGTTGACGCAGTGAGGAGCAAGCCAACTGATGAGGAGTTGATTCAGTTACAAAACTGGCTTGACCAAGAGGATGCTGATAACGACTCGCTCTGAGGCCCACCTAGCAGAAGCGTCTTCCTAAGGCTTGCGCTGAGCTTACGGTATTTCTCCTCTCATTAAGCAGAGCGCCGTTCTGCTGCTGATCAATCGGAAGGGTGCGCGTGGGACCCAGCACGAGGCTTTCTGTCGCCCATTAAGACAACGTCGCTCTTGCTCATTCCTGAGCTGGACAGAGGATCCAGTCGCACCGCCTGAGGATTGTTCCACCCATTAAGCAAAGCGATTTCAGAGCCGCTTCACGGCCGGAAGATTAGCCTGGCGCTCAGCCCAAAGAATTGTGTCGTCCATAAAGCAAAGCGTTTTCAGCTCCTAACTCATGAGCGGGATATTAGCGGTTAGCTCAGCTCAGAGAGTTGTACCTACCATTAAGCAACGCGCATCTCCATTTGCATCAACAGGCGGAACGTCAGCCTTCAACTCAGCTCAGAGAATTGTGTCTTCCATTAAGCAAAGTGCCTTGCACACTAGCATGACTGCTCCTGACAATCAGTGGAACGCTCAGAGAGCCAATACCGCCACCATAAAGAGAACTCCGATGACAGGCGGGACATTAGCTTTAGGGACAGCTCAGAGAATTGTAACTTCCATTAAGCAAGGCGCTTCACGTACTCGCAACGACTACCACCGCGCTGGGACGCAGGAGACAGCTCAGAGACGCCATTCTCCCTCCCATAAAGTAAAACGTCTCTGCGTTACGGTGCGCTCAATGTTTGAAAGGTCGCAACCCGCCTGACGGACAGTCCAGATTTTGCAATACAAAACTTGGACTAAACTGGAACAGATTATTAGTTTTCAATACTTTAGGGGACGCACCCTTAAAGAGAGAAGCAGAGAGATGTATGGGGTAGACCCATTCCTTAGCTTCAACCTCAACACCATCATCAACAAGCAGACTGATCACTAGTGTGTGGTCGGTTTCCAGTAGAGCTGTGTCTTGAGACAACAGCCTACTCTCATTCCTTAGGAACATTCATGACTATCACAATCATCGACTCCATCATGGGGTCAGGGAAGACAACCTATATGATCTACCTGATCAACAAGACCCATGAGGAGTCTTTAGGTCAGTCCTTTCTCAATCCTGATTATCAGGCTCCTCGTTTCCTCTATGTCGCTCCACTGCTGTCTGAGGTTGATAGGATCAGTAAGGCTTGCCATAACCTCAACTTTCGTGACCCTCAGCCTGTAGAGGGTCGTAAGCTCCACCACCTCTCAACACTGATCGAGGAAGGGGCTAACATCTGTACGACCCATGCTCTCTTTCGGCTCCTCACTAGAGACATTTACGAGAAGCTCAGTCAGCAGAACTACACACTGATCATTGATGAGGTTCTGGACTGTGTGACTATGTTTGACGGTCTGTCAGCGTCAGACAGGAAGCTCCTGCTTCAAGATCATCTCGTCTATGCAGACCCAGACACGAAGCGTCTCAAGTGGAACCATAGGGACTACCCTCGCTACTCAGGCAAGTTCAACTCAATCCGTGACCTATGTGATAACGGCAATCTCGTCCTCTATCGTGACACAGCACTGATCTGGGAGTTTCCGACCCACTTCCTCAAGTGCTTCAATCAGGTTTATGTCCTGACCTATATGTTCCACGGCTCTCCAATGTCTGCCTACCTCAGAGCTGAGGGTCTGGACTTTGAGATGATGACATTGAGAGATGGTCAGCTCGTCTCATGGCGGGATCACGCGGATGAGACTGAGAAGAAGGCAGAGCTGAGAAGGCTGATCACTGTCTATGAAGGTCCGGCCAATGACAGAGGTAAGCCTAAGGGTCGTGAACACCCTATGTCCTCTGGCTGGTATGAGAAGCGCACACCGGAGGAGTTAGCGAAGCTCAAGGCTTCCACTGAGCATTGGTTTAGGATGACTGCTCAGACCCCTGCTAACGACAATGCGTGGACCGCCTACAGCAAAGTCAGAAAGCCTCTTAAGGGCGCTCGATACGCTAAGGGCTGGATACCGAATAACGCTAAGGCAACGAATGACTACAGGCACAAGAAGTCACTCGCCTACCTCTGCAATCTGTTCCACAACCCCATGATCAAGGGCTACTTTGAGGACAGAGGGATCGCTGTCTATGAGGAGCTTCATGCCCTGTCTGAGATGATCCAATGGATATGGCGGAGTCAGATCAGAGATGACCTGCCAATCAAGGTGTTTATCCCATCAGAACGTATGAGAAGCCTGTTTATCAAATGGCTTAACACCGCAAGCGTTCAAGAGCTGATTGAATTGGATCAGAAGCTAGCTGCTTAACAACTACCCTCTCGGACTCTGCAACATTCGGCTGAGAGAGTTATCCGCCTTATGGTTTTGGTCCGATATTCTCAGGTCGCTGGCCGCACCTACCGACCAACAAAGGCCGAAGCCAGGATCGTAGTTGCATACGCTGACATGATGAAGAACGGGCCAAGCACTGAGGCCGATACGAGCAGGACCAGTGAGTTTTTGAGAGTACGCATCGTGAGCCTTTCCACTGTCTAGCCCAAAGCGTAAGACACGCAACGCTAACCATAGGTTAACCTTGGCTTTAAAATCTGATGGCTTGACGGAAAGACAGGAAGCTCACTGTGAACGCCGTCGCTTACCAGACGATCTTAACGCCTTCCGATGCTTATAGTCGCCTTCACTAAATGATCGAAAATCACATGACCAAAGAGACTACTGAACACGCCATTGTCTTCACTGATGGCGCTTGCCTTGGAAATCCTGGACCAGGAGGCTATGCAGCCGTTGTCACTATTGCAGGGGACGAGCAGATTATTGTGGGCCGAGACACGGCAACGACAAATAACAAGATGGAAATGCTTGCTGCTATCAAAGCGCTTGAAGCTGTTCCTCACTCCATTCCGATTATCATTCACAGCGATAGCCAGTACGTCATCAAAGGCGCGACCCAGTGGCTTAAGGGCTGGAAAGCAAAGGGTTGGCGTAAGGCTGATGGTAAGCCTGTGCTGAACCAGGAACTCTGGCTAGAGATAGACAGGCTGATCCAAGGCCGGAAGATCGCTTGGCAATGGGTCAAGGGTCATGCAGGGCATGAGCAGAACGAGCGCGTTGATCGACTTGCTAATGCTGAGTCTCAGAAGGCGGCTGAGGCGATTGGGATTGCTGGAAGACTACGCTAAGGGCTAATCTACCGCTGAGCTATGCCCCTCTCGGAAGCTAATCACGGCAACTGAGAGGGTTTCCTGATCTATGGGTTTGTTAGGGTATTTTCTGAACTGCGTTGCTGCTGACCCACTAGCCCCAAACAAAACCCAATCCATTGTCGGTGATTGCGGAAATAGTTGAATGGCTGCTAGAGCATGATGATAGAGTTGGTTGAGGGATCAATCAGAACCCAACAGCAAATCACCATTGATCCCTTTAAGATTAATCGTTACCTCATGCTCTGTCGTGTTCTCCCGTGCAGTCTCGACATCCGCACTCGCAACATAGATCTCAACACCACCAGCCGTTGAACGTTTATCAACGACCGCTATCCGGGTTTTGATTGTGGCAGCATCTAAAGTAAACATAGGATCTTCAGCGCCTAAACTGGCTTCACGCAGTTCATTCTTCAAAGACCCAATCAATTCCTTCAATCTCATGCTCATTTTAACCTACCTGTGATAGCTGTTTGTCGCTCGTGATAATGTTCTTACCTTCCGTTGCCTCCACCATAATCAACATCCCTGGAGGTGTTGGAGTGGATGGTGAATGTTCATCAATGGCCGTTGGCCGCGACGGCGACGGCGCACGTTCAGGTTCCCAACGTTTGGTCTGCAGCTTATTTGTGAGCGTTCGAATGTTGCCTCCGCCTCTAAGTTCACGGACTACATGCAGGCTCTCAGGATAAGTAATTTTAGAACCCGTAGCTAAAATTGGCCGTAGCTTGCTCCTTTCCCTGACCACTCCAACCTTCGAGTTTCTCGTGAATGGTTGGCTCAATCCTTAACGAACCATCTGAAATAACCATATTGCAGCTAAGCATGTTCTTGAACAAAGCCCTTTTGGTTTTGTATTTATACCTGTTGATCAAATCACCGACCCAAAGAGCATAGTCTCTTTCCACCCGTAAAAGGTCAAAAAAATCAGGAATTTCTTCTAGTGACAAAAATCTACTTCTACTCAAGCACTCATTGATAGTAGAGCCTAGGATTTCATTATCTACATCTATTGAGAGCAAACGATAAACTTCGTTGGCCTCTATTGCAGAGCTACGGTAGCCTGATTGAATGACAATGCATATAAAATCATCATTTTTATATGCGCTTGACCACTTTCTTTGAGTGATGATTTTCATTTTATCACAGTCACGATTACTTTAATATTTTGGCTGGTTCCCGCGGCATAAGCAATAGCTCTAAGCTTGATGTCGTCCTTGGCGTCGAAGCTCACATGGCCGTTCGAGAGCACGCTCGCCGCCACGATTGTGGCGTTGCGGCCCGCATGAATCGTGATCCCCTCGCCGCCTCTCGATCCCGCTCACAGACAACGGCTGAGAGCGAGCCTCAAGGCTACCCCTATCTCCTCCAGAGGCGCATCAGTAGGAACAAATACGTCCTCGGACTTTTCGAGTCCCTCCCAGCCTTCAAGCTTGTCGTGACGCATGGGACAGATTCTGATCTGTCCTTCAACGAGATAAATCCCACAGTTTTTCATGTTCTTGAACATGGCGCGCTTGGATTTATAGGAATATCGCTCCATGATCTTTGCCACCCATGCATCATATAGCTCTGCGACTCGCTCGCGACGGCTCTGGGCTTCCGCAAGCGGTAGGAATCTGCTCTGAGATAGGCTCTTTAGGATCGCTGCTCCGAGAGCCAGATCGGAGGCATTCGGCTCCATTAAGAACTCCTCCGCCTCATGGTCCACCATAGATGACCTGTACCCAGAATTGGCTTGTATGGAGATAAACTCTCTGTTGATTAGAGCATTGGCACTCTTTGTCCAAACTGGCACATCCATCTTACTTCACCACTGTTACCTTCACGACCAGACTACTGCTTCTGGTTTGCGCGTAGGAGATTGCTTTCGCGATATATTCCCATTGCGCCGCAGTTGTTCCCTGGGGAACAGCAACCTGGAGCTCGCGCAGTTGGATCTTGTCAGGATTTACCGACACGCGGTCTAAATTGTTTGTCTTATTGTACGCAAGCACGTCATCGATATTCGCCTTCAGCGAGTAATAGACCTGCTTCGGGTCCGCGAGCTTCGCAGCCGTCATTGTATCCAATGTCTTCGCACTCGTGGCAACACCGCTTGCTTCATCAAAGAAGTCGAAGGTCTTGAAGTTGGCAGGGAGCCTGGACTCTTTTGGCAGTTGTCCTGCCAAATAATCCTCCCAGGGGATGCCCTGATCCAGAATGCCCCCGCCCCATTTGATATTGGCATCAAGAATTTTTGTTCCTTTGAGCGAGATTTTGCCCAAGCCGAGATCAACAGCTTCAGCAATCTTCGGAACTGCGGATTTGAGAGCTTTAAGTGTTCCTTTGCCAAGAGCCCCGCTTGCGCCGCCGGATGCAATGATTGACCCGACTTCATATGCCAGTTCGCCTTCGATGCGCCCCATGGCGACATAATCGCCTCGCTCTGCAGCTTGCGCGTACAGGATGGCCTTATCCTGGACACCATTGATCATCTCCACAGCCGCGCCTTTAAGAGTGCCGGCAGGGTCTTTGAGCATGGTCACAACTTGGTCGCGCATCGCGCCGAAGAACTGCTCCGCCTCCTTGCGGCGTGGATCCTCCGCGCCATAGGTCAAGGCAACGGCATAGCCGCCGAGATCGCCCATCGCCCGCAGGTCGCTTCCGGCTGCGGCAAGCGTTCCTGCTGCAAATCCGATGGAGGCGGCCCCATGTCCGATTGTGCCCCGCTCCAAGATGCCTAAGGCCACCTTTCCTGCCGCATACCAGCAGCTGTCCTGCTCGCTCTTCGTCAGGTAAACGGTCTCGCCGTTGCTCAACTGCACCGGACAGCCGCCGCTGGCATAGGCAGGCGCGAAGAGAAGATCGTGCAGGTTGAAGCTCTGTTGGCCGCAATTCGACAGGCTCTTCGCCAAAGTCTTGTAGTCGAGTTCGCCGCTATTGAGCGCAGCACCGACACGCGAAGCATTTGGGCCGGCGAGTTGGCTCAGGATCCCACCGAGTGCCTTGTCCACCGTCTTGCCGAGCGTGCCGCCCGACGCAAGAAACTGATCGATGCCATTTTTGACATTGGCGGGAAGGTTCTCAAAGTTCCGGATATTCTGTTGAATGCCCTCGAAGCCGGACGCGATCTCCTGGACTGCACTGATCGAGGCATAGACCTCGACCCCTTCGCGCTCGTTCTTGGTGATCACCTGCGCTTCGTCGACATCGCGGTTGATACCCTTGACGTCCTGCTCTTGCTTGTCCGTGTCGCGGACGATGATCGTGCCTGCGCCGACCGTGGCCTGCGTCACCTGCTCGATGTCATGGCTGGCATAGGAGCCCTGCACGCTCACCCCGGGGAGCTTGCCGGGAGCGCCAGGGGTCGTCACGCCCACCTGCGCGCTGATCGATGTGCTCGTGTCGTGGTCGAGGATGTCGCTGAACCCGAGCGTGCCGGTGTCGAGCGTCAGCTGGCCCGTGTCAGCGTTCAGCACCGCGCCATTCAGCTGCGTGTGCTTCTCCACATAGACGTCGAGCTTGTTCGTGGCGAACAGGCCCGTCTGCTCGCTCACCCAGGCCTTGTCCGACGTGCTCCTGCTCCCGCCCGCCGATACCGAGACCCAGGACGGGCCGATGATCCCGATCGTCGCCGAGCCCGAGCCGTTGACCGCCGACGCGCTGCCATGCGCCGTGTCCTGGCGCGAGGCCATCGTCAGATTGCCGCCGATGTCGGCGTCGATGTTCGCGGACTTCACCACCGCGCCGGCAAAGGTGGCATCGCCGCCGGTCTTGAGCGTCGCCTTGCCGCCCGCGCTCAGATGCGCGTTGAGCTGCGTCTCCTGCCAGCTCGACGCCTTGTCCTTGGAGAACCCGCCCTCCACCGTCAGCCCGAGCGTGACCCCCGACGCCCCAAGGCTGCCCGAGAGCCCCACCCCGGCATTCCAGCTCTCGGCCTTGCTCGACGTCTCGGCATAGCTCTGCGCGCTCTCCACCGTCAGCTTGCCCGTCACGTCGATCAAAAGATCCTTGTCGACTGTGATCTGCGTGCCGACGAGATGCGCATCCCCGCCGGCAGCCAGGCCGAACGTGCCGCCCTTGATCGTGGTCGGCACCGCGTTGTAGGCCACCGCCCGGCTCGACGAGGATGAGCCCGAGGCGCCCAGCATCAGGCTCGCGCTCGCCGTCGGATTGGTCAGGCTTTTGAGCGCATCGGTCGCCTGCAGCACGCCCGAGACCTGGCCCAGGATCCTGTAGCCCACCCCGCCATAACCCGACGTGAAGGTGCCCACCGATTGCTGCAGCTGCTGCGCCGCTCCCGTCACGTTCTGACTCACCTTCAGCGTAATGCCGGCAAACATCTCCTTCGACGATTGATACGAGCTCTCCCGGTTCAACCCGGCCAGCAGCTTGATGTCGTCCTTGGCGTCCAGGCTCACATGGCCCTGCGAGAGCACGCTCGCCGCCGTCATGACGATGTCGTCGCCCGCCGTCACCGACACGCCCTTGTCGCCCTTGATGAGCGAGCGCGCCACCGTCACCTTGTCGTCGGCCGAGGACTGGCTCGAGGCATGATAGCCCGCGCCAACGCTGAAGCCGCCGTTCCCGCCCGACCATGTCAGGCCGATGCCCTTCTCCTTCTTCGAAGACGTCGAGCCGGCGGCATCGAACCCCGTGCCGACGATCACGTCGCGCTTGGCATCGAGCGTCACGTAATCCTTGGCCGCCACCACCGAGCCGATGATCTTGATGTCCCGGGTCGCCTTGACCGTCACGTCGCCGTCCGCGCTCAGCGAGGAGGCGACGTTGCGCGCCTCGTAGCTGGTGTTTGCCGTCTTCGTCGAGCGGTAAATGTCGACGCCGCTGCCTGTGAAGAACAGTCCGACGCCGCTCTTCTTCTGCGAGAAGGCGGTCTCCTTCACGTCCTGCTCGGAGAGCACGTGAACGGAGGCCTTGGAGCCCGCGATCGCATGTCCGTTCGCGTCATAGCCGGCCAGAACCGCAAGGTCGTTCTTGGCCATGAGGTGGCTCGCCGCCACCTCGATGTTCCCTGTCTCCGAGCGCACGGTGAGGTTCTTGCCCGCCGACACCACCGAACTCAGGTTCGTGAGGCTATGCTCCGACGCGCTGAAGCTCGACTTGGAGAGAAGGCCGTTCTTCTTGCCGCCCGCCTGCATGTCATGTTCGTCGAACACGGACGCGATGGAGACACCCTCCTTGCCGACGAGCAGCGCATCGCCCTTGGCAGTGACGGTCGAGCCGAGAATGTCGAGCTTCTTCTCGGCCTTCATGACCAGATCGCCGCCGGACGAGACAAGGCCACCCACATGGGTCACGTCGGTGGTCAAGCTCCAGTTCTTGGTCTTGCCCGAGAAAACGCTGTTGGTGATCGTCTGCGCCTCTATGCGGATGCTGCCGCCTGCGGTCAAGGAAAGCCCCTGGCTCGCGATGATGGAGCCGCCGCGGTTGATCAGGTCGCCCTTGGTGGCGATCATCATCGTCTTGGCGCTGAGCATGCCGCCGGCCTGGGTCTCGAACAGGGCCGTCAGCTCGCCGCTTCGGGCGACCCGTTTTTCGTTCAGGAATTCGTTGGCGTCGATGCTCAGAGAGTTGACCGCCAGGATCGTGCCTGTGTTGGTGACCTTGTCGGCCTGGATCGAGATGTCGTTGGCGAACATGGCGCCACCCGTGACGGCGGCGTACTTGGCGAGGTCCTTTTCCGGCAGGATGACCTGGGGCACCAGTACCTTCTTGCCGTTGACGACCTGATATTCGTACCAGAGGATCGGCTTGGTGATCTTGGCGCGCTGCGCTTTCGTCAGCGTGTCGCCGATCTTAATGTCCTGGTTCTCCCGCAGGAAATCGACCGTCGCCTCATACAGCGCCTCCTGCTGCTCCTTGGGATTGCGATACTTCGGATCGAGGATGGCGCGGCCGGTCTGCTCGAGCAGCGCCTGCTGGATCAGCCGCCGTTCAGTGGCGGGATCCGCAAAGAAGGCGAGATCTTTTGCGCTCGCGTTAACCTGCGCGAAGATCCAGCTCGGATTGCGCTCGTTCTGCCCAGACGCGATCGGCGTCGCATAAAGGAAGGACACGCGGCCATTGACCTTCACGTCCTTGTCGGCGGGTCGTTTGATCGGCTTTCCATTCGCATCGACCGATGCTTCGAGTGTGTCCCCTGATTTTCCACTGACATGACCGCTGCTAGCGCTCGGATCCTCGACATAGGCCGGGCCGCTGCCAGGCACGAGGCCCGCGCCCAGCAGCTGAAGAGCATCCGCGAGATCGATGACGGGATCGGGAATATGGGACGGCGCCGTACCGATGTTAGGGTTCGTGATGCCGACCGTGACCGTATGGCTCTTGATGATGATCTGATCGGCCTGGACAGTGCCGTGCTGCGCGTAGATGTTAGAATTATGAGCGTAAGTGCCGCCTGCATAGAAGAGCGCCGGAGTCTTGTCGTAGGAGTGATCGATCCCGTCAAAGATCTGACCGACGTTGGTATCGCCACCCGTCTTGATGATGGTCTCATGGCGTATCAATGTGCGAGCCAGATGCTCGATCTTATTGGCAGTTATAGTTAGGTTTAAACCCGCAGCGACAGTCGAGGCCTCGTTCAGAACCGTACCGGCATTGATATTGATCGATCCATCCGCCTGAATGGTCGACGGCCCCGATGTTTCAAGCTGCTTGGTGAAGAAGCTGGTGTACTTCCAGTCATAAGGGTATCCGGTGGCCGCCGAACCATCGGCAACCGTTTTTATGGCCGTGCGGACATTGCGAAGGTCGTCGCCCACATTGATGGTAAGGTTGCCGCCCGATTGGATGACCGACGCGAAATTGTTCAGATCATTGTGGGCTTGTAGGACCATATTGCCACCGGAATAAATCACGTCTCCGCCGGGCGCCGAGGGGTTATTAGCGCCGTTGGTGATCGATCCACCGGTCGACACGAGGGTGAGGGTTCCGCCCGCGGCGACGACAGCATGATTGAAAATGTTGCCGGCAACCGTGAAGCTCGGGTCTCCCTTGACCTTGAAATCCTGGTCGAAGGTCCATCCCCCCTGCGTCAGGGTGAAATTGAGATTCTCGCCGAAGTTGAACCATCCTTCGGCAATCGTATCCTTCTTGAAGAAACCGGCACTGACCGTCTGAGCATTGACGACGGCCTTCTCCGTTCCTTGCAGCAGGGAGTTCGTCCCGATGGTCAGGGCTCCGGATACATCGACGCTGAGCAGCTTGCTTGAGATCGAGGCATAGTTCGTTCGACTGACGCCTTGGTTCTTCAGGCTGCTGGCCCTGATGAGGATCTTATCCTCGCCGCTGATGACGCCGGCATTGACCATGTCGCCCGTCGAGGTGAGCGAGACTTCCTTGCCTTGGATCGTTCCATCCTGCCGATTGGTGATCGGACCTGCGGTGACCTCAAGTTTCTCGGCCGCCTGAATCACGTTGCTGTTGTCGACTGCGCCGACCACCGTGACCTTTATGCTCTTCAGGGCCTGGAGATTACCCGTGTTCGTCAGCTTTCCTTTGATATCCAGGACACCATTGTACTCACTCTTGACGGTCCCGGCATTCGTGAGATCCCCCATCGCCGTCAAGGTGATCCCGCCCGCGCCGATAACCCCGCCGGCGACGTTCGTGATTTCGTGGGCGGTCAAGGTCAGGAGCCCACGCGCGTCGATCCTACCTGCATTCGCAAACGCGCCCGGAAGGTTGACCGTGAGATCGAACGCGTTCAGCGACGAGGAGGTGGTTCCGTAATAACTGGATGCCTTAAGGATCAGCGTGGCACCGGCGATCTTGCTCTGGTTGATAATCGAGTCTGCGACATCGACCGAGAGAGTTTGATTGGTCGCCAGCGTTCCGGAATTGGTCAGTCCTCCTCCGCCGGTGATCGTGAGAGAAGTGTCTGCTTCGACAGAACCTTGGTTGGTGATGTCTCCGCTCGCCTCCAATTTCACAATCGCGCCAGCCATGCGGCCGGCGCTGTCCCCGACGACGGGACCATTGGAGATGTCGCGTGACTTGATGAAGAGATCCGCTCCGCCGTTCACGAGGCCATTGTTCGTAAAGTCGCCGGTCAGATGCAGGGCCACAGTGCCGCCACCGAGCTTTGCCGACTGCGACGCGCTCGAGAAGGACGACGCCGTCACATCGAGCGCACCAGCCGCAGCCATGACACCTGTCGACACGATGTCCCCGGACGCGGCGTTCAGCGTGAGTTTACCGCTCTCCGCCATGATGCTGCCTGCATTGGCAATAGATCCTTCGGCAGTCAGAACGAGGTCCTTCACCGCCGCGATCGTGCCCTCATTCGACAGAGGGCCCACAGCCTTGATCGTCGCTCCCCCTCCGCCGATCGAGGAAGCAATACCTCGGTTCATCAGTGAGGCCGACTCGACCGTAAGGCCAACCGAGCCGTAGATCGTCCCGGAATTGTCGAGAGCATCGGAGGTGATTTTGAGTTCCTTTGAGGAGAGCTCGGCACCTGCAGTGGCCGTGTAGGAGCCTGCCGTCAGTTCCAGGCTGGAGCCGGAACCAATCTTGCCACTGTTGACTGCATGACCCGAGGCGGAGACGAGGGCATCGACATTGGCAATCAGGGAGCCGCTGTTGACGAGAGTTCCCGTATGGAACGAGATTTTCTGAGCGGATTCGATGGCACCGCTATTTGTCAAACTGCCGAGAGCCTTCTCTGCGCTACCTAATTTGATTGTCTGGGCGAGGATCTGTCCCGCGCGTGTGTCTATAATCGTTGGCCCATTCGAGACCGAAGCCGCCTGAATGTCGATCAGGTCGGAGCCGGAGATGAATCCAAGATTGTCCAGATTTCCGGACAGGCGGAGTGTGACCGTCTTACCGCCGAGTTGAGCCTGCGCTGTGGAGCGATAAGCGCCTGCCGTCAGCATCAACTCCCCGTCCGTTGCAAGAGTGCCGCCGTTGATCACTGTTCCAGCCGCGGAGGCGGTCAGGCCATCGGTGCCACTGACGATCCCCTGGTTGTCGGTATTACCGACCTTGGCGGTGAGCTTGACGGATTTCGCGGTCAGAACACCTGCCGTTCCATCCACATTCGAGGGGCCGAGAAGAATGGAACCGGCAGCGACATCGACACTGGTCTGACCGCTGATCAATCCGAGACTGGAAAAGGCACCGCTTACATCCACCGTGATGGTCGTGCCGCCCAGGCGGGCGGCAGTCGTACCGGACTCGAACGCTGTAGCCGTGATCGCCATCGCCCCTTTCGCGATGAGGTCAGATCCGGAGATTATCTTTCCGCCTGCAGTCAGCGTCAGATCTCCATCGCTGGACAAGAGCGCCCCGGTGGATGTCACATGACCGCCAGCTTTGACGATGAGCCCCGACACGCCTCCGACCGTACCGTCATTCGTCACGCTGCCCTTGATGTCGAGGTCTGCATCGGCGGCCGTGATTGCGCTTCCCACGCCAAGGTTGGACAGAGAGCCAGCCTTCAGGGCAAGGTGGTCCGAGGCCGTCGCCTTTCCTTTGTTCTCGAACAGGTTAGTGACGGTGAGAGCTGCTGTTGCTCCGGATAAAACAGCTGAATCGCTACCAGCACGGTAACTCAAGCTGTGAAGGCTCAAGGCACCGTCTGTCCGAATGCTGTTCCTGTTGGAAATATCGCCGGCTTCCAACGTCAAACGCTCGACACCAAGCACCTGTCCACTGTTCTCAAGCGCACCGGAGAGGATCAAATCAGTCATTTTCGCGGCCAGCTCAGCAGCTGACGAGTTGGTACGATAACTCGTGGCTTTCACATTCAGGGAACCGTCGGTCTGAACGGTTCCATCGTTCAGAATGTCACCCGCAATGATCTTGAGTGCCCGCTCGGATACAATTTGCCCCAGATTCTTGAAACTCCCCGCAACGTTGAGGGACATTTCGGGACCGTAGATGACACCTGTATCGGTGTTGGAGAGCAGGCCGGCCTCGATGACTGTCTTTTGACGGCCATAGATTGTGCCTGCATTGTCGAGATGGTCGCGGAGCGTCAGCAGCACGCTATCTTGCACCAGCTGGCCGGTCTTCGCGTTGATGAAGCTGTTACGGATCGCGAGATCGAGGTTACCGTAATCGAGGATCGTTTCATTTGTGAGCCGATCTTTAGCGTCGATCAGGAGCTGATTCTTGGCCTGAAAGATGGTTCCTTCTCCAAGTTTGAGTTCCTGCCCAGCAACCTTGACACTGTCGTGGGTGGCAATAATCGTCGTGCCTTCCAGGGCGGCGCTCTCAAGGCCGGCAATGGAAACGTCGCTGCCGCTGATCTCAAGATTCTTTCCGCGAATCGCCTTGCCCTCGAAGGCGATTTTACCATTGGATGCGACCACGCCCTCTGCAATCAAGCGATCGCCAGATACGAGACTGACTGCATTGCCCGCCTTGAGCACACCGCGGGCGGCCAGCGACTGAACCGCCTCCATGACGATGGCGTCGCCTGCCGCTAGTTGTCCCTCAACGGACACCGTAATCCGCTTGCCCGCGGCTGTGATGCGGCCGAGGGCTTGATTGTTACCCGCGAGCGTGATCTGTCCATCCGCTTCAATCTGAAGGTCGCCATTGGTTTTTGCGGAAGCAAGGGCCGCGTCGCCAAAGGACTTGATCACAATCGAGGCCGCAGAGGCCGACAGGTCTCCCTTCAGGTCAATCCCAACATCGACATCTCGCGATAAGATCGACAGAGTGCCAGCTGTAATCTTGCCCGTAGCACTCGACTGAATTGCAGAACCTTCAATGATCGGCAGTTTGGAGAGATCGTTCGGAACGATCTGGTCGCCCCTCTGGTCATAGACCATGGCTCCGGCGCGAAGCCGTACACTGTCTTTGGCCTGGATAGGGCCATTGATCTTGAGCTGACGGGCGATGAGGTCCACATCGTCGATAGGCGAGTCCATGCCCAGCAGGCCCTTGCCTGCGACCGAAGCCGTTCCACGGCTGACATCGAATTTAACCGTGCCGCGTTTTTGATCGGGGAGCGGCGTGCCGGTGGAGAGCGTGACGCGGTCGCTGTTGATGAACGAGCACCCGACGCAGCCCACGCCATTGGGATTAGCGATGATGACGTCTGCTTTGCGACCGAACACCTCCGTCGGACCGTTCAGAGTCGATGTGGCGCTGCTGGTTACCTCGTTGAGAATGACACGTGCCGGACGCTGGTTAGCCAAATTCGGGTTCGCGACGACCTTCCCGCCGAGGATCGACGTTCCAGTCAGCTTCGAATTGTTCAGGATGACGCCCCGGGTATCGACGTCATAGCGCTGGAATTTGTTGTGAGAGATGCCGCCGAACGACGGCTTGGCGATGTCGATGACCGGCGTGCCGTTGGCCGAGGCACCGACTTTCGGCTTGAACTGAATGGGCGCTCGAGGATCGGAGATCACTTGGCCCATGGCAGCGGGCGCATAAAGGGACATTACAAGCGATATGATGGCTAAGCCCAGGCCGGCTTTGTGCCCAAGCCCCTGCCGCATGCTCTTGCTGAACGCACGCACCGACGTCTCACGAACAAGTCGGCCAAACACAAGCTTCGACATATCGCTTCCCCCGCCGGCATGGCCGGCATCAGCCCTATTCCTGGTGCAGGATCGGCCTTGGTCGCTCCTGCGTCTTGAACAAGGACGATTTATTCAGCTGCTTTCCAGCTGCGTGCCGCAGCCTGAGCCTTCTCGACATCTTCCGGCGACAGCGCTTCGGAGACGCGCTGCAGCGCGATGCTGGCTTGCGGGTGCTGCCGAGCGGAGGCGAGGTTGTAGTAGAGGTGCGCCTTACCGAGATCTTTCGGTATCGGATTGCCGGCCTCAAGCATGATGCCGATCTCGTATAAGCCAACAGGGTTGCCCTTGAGTGCAGCCTTCTCAAAATAGGCACGGGCCTTCTCAAGATCTTTCGCGCCGTTAGAGCCATCACGATAGGCAAACCCCAGCGCATTCATGGCGCCGATATGACCATGGTCTGCCGCCTTGGCGTAATAGGTCATCGCCTTGGCAATATCCTTGGAACCACCCTGACCCTGCGCCAGCAGACCGGCGCAGTTGAACTCCGCATCCGCATCGCCGAGATCCGCACTCTTGCAAATCATCTCGCGTGCCGTCTTGTAATCCTGGAGCATACCCTCGCCACGAAAGGACATGAGGCCAACACGGTTCATGGCCTTCGCGCTGCCTTTGTCAGCGGCCGCAAGATAAAGAAGACGCGCCTTCTCCGGATCGCCTTCCAAACCGACACCCAGCTCAAGCATGCGTCCAAGATAGAACGCGCCGTCTGCCTGTCCGGCATTGTAGGCTTCATTGAAAGCTTTGAGCGCCGCCTCGTAATTTTTGGCTTCGAGGCTTGCAAGCCCGTCCTTGATCAAGTCGCCCGTTGCGGCAGGTTGCGCCGGCTGCGCAGTCTGAGGCTTGTCGGCGGGCTTTGCTGCCGGCGGCTTAGACTGCGCCAGTGCGGCGGAGCTTATAAGAGCCAGCAAGCTGGCGCCAAGAATCAAACGTATAGACATAGGCGTTTCCTGGATCATAAGAGTTTGACGGATAGGGTGAGATAGGCTTCCGGCGCCCGCCAATTGCTGGTCTTCGGACCGCCGATGCGGTGGACAGGCTCACCGATGCTGGCGTCGAGATTGACCCGGCCATGTCGATAGCGCAGCCCAACGCCAATGCCAGCCCGTTCAAGAACTTCGCGATTTGCGATGTCGTAGCCGGCACCATAATCTGCGAAAACATACGGCTGAAGACCTTGCAGAGTTTCGTATGCGAACACCCAATCGTCCTTCTGCTCTTCGACCAGATTGGCGATTGAAAAAGCTGGGGCGAATTCCGTGCGAACGATTGCACCCCGGTCGGCACGTACTGCACCATTGGTGAAGCCGCGCACGCTGGAAACCGAGCCGAGCACCAGTTGGTCGTCGGAATAAAGGGGATGGTCTGTCCACTGTGCATTGAGATCGATGCGCAACATGCCAATCGTCTCGAAGACTTTCGAGGTGGAGGCTTGCCCATCGATCTTGACAAACCGCGCTCGAGGCGCAGACGGCGCAATATCCGCCGGATCCTCGGTAGCGCTCGTGATCGCGAGTCCCCGATCGAAGCCGATGCCATAACTCAGCTGAAGCGTCTCAAACGTCCGGGTCTCGGTGATACCGATGCGCCCATGAGGAAGAGTTTGCGGCGTCAGTGAGACACCATTCAGGAAGCGTTCATTGTTTCGCCAAGCCAGGGAGTTATCCAGGGTGATCTGCCGCGCCCGGCTGCGGTAGAGAAGATAACCCAAGGCCGCCGTGACCGTCCCGTCCTGGGTGAACATCTCGACCCCTGGTGTCACCTCGCTCAAGGATTCGGAATACCCGGCATCCAACGAGAGCGTAAAGCGCCGGAATGGCACCGAAAATGCGCCACGGATCTCGTTGGAGTCGAGACCACCCGCATAGGACAGACGCCAGGCGTCATTGATTCCGATGAAGTTATCTTTGGCAACATCCAGCTTGAAGCGGCTCGGAATGGTGTTGCCCGACCCGTTGATGTCGGCGCCGTTGAGCTCATAGCCGGCATTTACCCGAAATGAATCCTCGCCGTTGTTCTCGACAACAACGGTTGAGGTGGCTGGCGCACTTCCGGGTTCCAGCTTGACCTGCGCCTTGCTGGAGGCGACCCGATTGATCTGGTCCACGCCCTGCTGAATGGCATCGATCTGAACGACGTCTCCGGAATCCGTGATGAAGCTGTTCCAGAGCTTCGCCTTCGCACTGAGGTCGCCGGGCAGGAGCTGAAAATTATCGAGGGGATCGTCGATCTTGTCGACCAATTGCGATAGGCTCGTGACGAAGCTCCAAGGTCCCTTGGCCTCTTTGATCTTTGTCCAGCCCTTACTGAAACGCTCCCCGACTTCAAGAGCTTCGTCCCCGCGATTTTCGCGGTACAGCACCTTGTCGATCCGCCCCGCGATGACGTTGATGACAAGGATTTTGCTGGCACGCAGATCCTGCTCCGGCAGATAGCCTTGCGTCGCCACATAGCCTTGATCGGCATAGGTCTCGTTGATCGCGGACAGGATCGCTTTGACCTCGTTGTTGCCGATACAGGCCACAGCCAAGGGTTCGAGCTTCTCTCGCAGATCGTTCCCATCGATATCCACGACACCGCGCACCTCGACCTTCCTCACCTCGGAGCAACCTGCGGACCCAGCTTTCGAGATCTTCCGGGTGAGAAATGAAAGGGTGTTGCCTGCGGGATCTGGGCTCGGTGTCGCCGTCACATCGTCCGACCTGGGAGAAGCGCTTGGGGCTGCAATGACGGAATTGGTCAACATGCATGCTCCAGCAGCTGCCAGAATGACGCCAGCCTGAAATCGAGATGTTTGGGGCCACGTGGAATGAGCAGTCTGACGGGACATGGTGTCACTTAATCCAACCAGAGTCGCAACAGGCCGATATGATTCAGCCCGCGCGGGAACTCAGCCTGGGTCGCCTTCCTCTCCTCAATGCCGGTCTGGATCTTAGTTGCGACGTGGCCGTTGATGGTTCCACCATAGGATAGGACAGGGCTGTTGGAGCTGATCGTCACACGACCTACGGGAGCCAGAAAAGATCCGCCGATCGGTGACAGGGAGACAAGGGCTTCAGTGCCGGAGAAGAAGTTGTAGAGGCCAGCCGGACGGTTTACAAAATCCGGAATGAAGGTGGCACGAGCCGCCACCTTTGGTGCAATGACTGAAAGGTTGCCGTAGGCGACGATGTCGCCGCCATTGTCGATCCGCTGACTTGCCTTGATCTCGGCACTGCCAGCAGCATTGATCTTTCCGCCCGATGGTGTGATCGTGCTGGTACCATGGCTTGAGCATCGCCAGTCGCACGTCTTGGTGAATTCCAGAAGGCCGGTATAGACTCCTGTATTGATCAGGGTGCCGGTATCAATGGTCAGGGAGCCGTCAAGCGCGTCGAGCTCACCGAAGTTAAAGACATGGCCGGCTTTGACGTCCAGGGTCTCGCCGGCAATGAAGGCTAGTTGTCCCGGTACTCGCGGGACACCCCAATCGACGACATGCGTCTGGACTCGTTGCTTCCTGCCGAACAGCCGACCGAAGAACCCGGGCGAGCGCTTGTAAGTCACATAGTTCGTCTCTCCGCCTGCCCCGATCGTTGCCATGCGGTTGAATAAGGTGCCGCCAATCCGCAAAACCGTGTTGGCGTTGGAGAGAATCCGTCCTGTGTTGTTGTCGAGATTGCCACCCGCCTCAACATAGAGGTCATCTTTGGACGCAAAAGCGACGGCGAGCCTCTTGGCGTCCTCCGTGATGAGTTTGATGTTGCCCTTGGCCTTGAGAGTGACCCCGCCCAATGCATCCGGATCCTCATCACTGCGCTCAGAACCTGTGACAGCTCCCAGAAGCGTGATGTCGCCGGCATTCGCGAGCAACGTCACGCTTTTGAACACGGAGCTGAGCGTACTTTGACGCTTCGGATCATTGAGCACCTCGATGCCCTGTCCTGCCAGTTTCAAGCTCTTCTCCGCTTTGATCGTTGCTCCCTTCGTCGTGATCTTGCCGTTCGACGAGATCGTGAAATCGCCGATCGTGGCATGTCCCCGACCGGCATAGCTCACACCAGCCCCGCGCGAATTAACGGAGATGTTGACGCGGCTTGCCGAGAGCGAACCGCTCGGCGTGATATCGATCAGAATCGCGTTGGCCGCATCATCGAGATCACGGCGTGTTGCCAGAGGGCGCAGAGTGGACAGAGGAGAGACCGTCGAATCGAGGGTAATTTCGGATCGTCCAGCTACCAGCGCAATGTCAGCACTCGGACTGACGCTGGTATTCTTGACCGGGCCGTCGATTTTCAGCCGCCCGGCAATCAACTGAAGGGTGGTCATCGCGCCGGATAGACCACCGCCCGTGATCGTTATGTCTCCTTTGCCCGTTTCCAGAACCGTGTTGACTCGCCCCGCGCCGGCATCAACGAATCGTATCGGCCCGGCAGACAACGCCACGCCGCCCGTGTTGATGAAGCTGCCGCCATCGACCGTGATGCCGTTCGGATTGGCGATGACGACATGGGCGCGGGACCCGAGTACCTCGACCGGACCGTGCAGGACACTCCGCCGGCTCGACGTGACCTCATTGACGATGGTCGAAGCATCGACGCCGCGATTGTTGAGCCCGAGGCCGGGCTTCGGGGCCGAGAAGTCTTTGTAAGTGTTGTGGCTGATTCCACTTGAATTCGCCGGAGCAATGTTGACCGTGACCCGGCCCGTGTCCGCAGTCGTCGCGCTCGTGCGCGTCGCGCCGTCCGGTACGGCCTGAGCCCAGGCTTGGCTTGCTCCGTAGAGGCCGACGAGCGCAAAAAGAGAGCGGCGCAGCTTCATGAAGTCCGCTCCAGGCGAACCAGAGCGTCGGCCAAGCCTTTGAGCGAAACGGTCACGTCGGCAGACTTGTCCTTCGCCGTCCAGAGCCGGAAGCTGGCCAGCTTGCCGGAACGAAACTCCTTGGGGATAGGACCGGACAGCGGAAAGCCGGCATGGCATCCGGCGGCGTTGCAGGTCTCGACCAGCAGCTTATAGGGATTCCTGCCATCCACTCTCAGCTCGATCCCACGGGCGATGTAGCCGCCGAGCGGGATCGACACGATGGCGACCGGTGCTTGTTGGTCGCTGCGAACGATGGTGACCGCGAAGACAGTCTCATCGCTGCCTTGCACCGTGAGCCGCTGAACGGCACGACAATCGACCTTCCGTGACTGGGAGACAGGTGCAGAGGAGCCCTGGGCAGAGGAGCAGACAACCTCTTAATCGGCGAAGCGCTCTGCCCGAGGCGCTTCCTGTGCCGAGGCCGCGATCTCCATCCATAGTACGAGCGGCACCCATGCCGCTTTCCGCACCTTCATCGGACCCCCAGACAGTGCTAAACGGGTTCAATTTCTTCGGAACCGCACCTAGCGTGTCCGCAATTCAGGATTGCGATATTATAACGTTTATAAGTTGTAAAGGGGAATCTGTCCTCCCCCCGGAAGGGAGGTCCGGAGCGGATCCGACAGCAAAGGCTTCGAACTCACTTTTATGTAACCATACGCTTGCAATGTCCCAATGCTGATATGGCTTTTCCCGATTATGCGCGAGTCGGTCCCTGTTTCCCATTTTAGGGAAATCATCATCAGGCATCGGTCATCTTTGGTGTTTTAGACTCCAAAGATGCTCCAATCCGGCGCGGCAGCACCTCGGAGGGTGACCCGCCCATGCGCAGCTATCCCTGTCTCAAGATCGTGACGCGAACCGAAAGGCGTCTCGGCATCCTGCCGCCGGATGAAACGGCATAGCTTGGCCCCGACGCTCGGTATCCTCATCCGCAGCGTCCCGCCTGGCCTCTCAATCGCCACACCGGACATTGGCATCTCGGCGCAGGGCCATCACGGCAAATGGCACCAGCCGATTGTGAAAGATGGCGGTGAGGGCGAACAGAAACGTGCAGGCCGTGACGGTGGCCGCCAAGTGGGGCAGGAAATGCGCAACGAGAGCGTCGGGAGGATACCCTGGGTGGCCGTGGCTGAAATGCCGGAAAACGGCAAGTCCAATGCCTGCCAGGAAGCCCAGGACGGCCGCCATAGGAACACTCCACGGCTCTGTTGAAGCCAGCCCCCTGGCGATTCTGACCTTCATCGTGATATGCGCCCCAAAAATCCCTGTCTTTGGATACCACTTCCATACCATCCGGGCAAAGCACGTCGTCCAAGTTACGTTAACGGATAGGCCGCCGCATTTATTCCCGGCCTTGGGATCATCCGGTAGCGGTATTGGCAGACGGCTCTCCGGCCTATAGATACCAGAGCAAGACCTTTGCAGGAACGACACCGTCAAGGTCATCACTGCGCAGCCTCTGGCTGCCTTGGCTCCAGAGACGTCCGATGCGCTGCTACTTTCATCTGGTGAACGAGGACGAGACCGTTCCGGATGAAGTCGGCGTTGAGGTCGCAGATCTGGCCAAGGCAGAGGAGATGGCTCGGCGAGCCATCGAGGATATCAGGAATGCGGCACTGGACCTGGGTGCGTCCTGGCAGGGCTGGCGGCTCGACATTGTCGCCCCATCCGGCCAGATCCTCGCGTCCATTCCTCTTGATCCCGTCGTCCACTGACAACGGACGACGGGACAGACGCATCAGGCAGGTCACGGCTTGTCCATAGGAGCCGCTTGCACACCCATCGGACGTCGAGCGACCTAGCCGCGATCCTCGTCCGCTGCCAACTCCTCCAGCTGCTCGGCCGCCTCAAACAGATGAAACTTGGCCTCAAGCAGCGAGACCTGCTCGGCAAAGGCGCGGATCCTCTCGGCCTGCTGACGATACTCGGCCGCCTTGCTAGGGCGGAACGCATCCATAACGCGTGCCTCCGATGACGCTTCTCGCCTACCAACGTCCGTGGGAGGTCGTTCAGTTCCGGCCCGCGCTTCAAATCACGAAGAAATCCTTGTGAGTGAGCTTGAGGTTTTTGCCGAGCTTTGCGAACTCGACGGCGGCCTTGCTGCCCGATCCGTCGGCGTCGTAGGAGAGAATGCCGGTCTTCTTGTCGTAGAGCAGGTAGTCGTTCCGGTCGTCGGCCTTGCCGATCTCGAAATAGGCCTTGTTCAACCGGCCGGGGCTGAGCTCCGAGCCCTTGCCCAGCTTCCTGAACACCGCGTTGTCGAGCCAGATCGTGTCGTCCTTCACGTTGAAGTCGGCAATCGTGTCGAACGCCACCTTGCGGTCCGTCCTGGACGTGCCGAGCCGCGTGTCGAACACGAAGATGTCGCCGCCGCCGCCGCCGTGCAGCCAGTCGTTGCCGGCCCCGCCAGAGAGCCAATCCTGCCCGCCCTCGCCCGAGAGCCGGTCGCGCCCGGCCTCGCCGGAGAGCCGGTCGTTGCCCTCGCCGCCGAACAGCCAGTCGTCGCCGCCCGCCGTCAGGATGGTGTCGTGGCCGCCCAGGCCCGACACCAGGTCGTTGCCCTGGCCGGTATGCGCATTGGAGCCGCGGCCCAGGGCGATGGTCTCGCTGCGCTCGTCGCCCGTGAGGGTGAGCCCGCCCGACCAGGGCAGGGCGGCACGCTCGTCGGACAGGACGACCTTGACCGTGTCGGCATACTGGCCGCGGCTGCCGTAATCGGCGAAGTACAGGTAGTGCTGGGCAGGGCTGCCGGCGCCGGTCGGCACGGGGCTGTTGAGCAGGAGGCTCACCTGCCCGGCCTCGCCCAGCGACAGGGTTCCCTTGCTGCCGTTGGCGTCCCCATCGGCCAGGCCGAGGGTGGCGATGGCCGGGTCGTAGACGTTGCCGGGCACGGTGCCGAACAGGTGCGAGCTGTCCCACGGCCCCAGATCACCCAGAACCCACTGCGCGAGGTAGCCCGGATGGTAGACCACACTGGCGTCGAAGCCGCTGCCTCCGGCAAAGTATTTCAAGAACTCTTTCGCGGTGGGGTAATTGACGTCGGAGATCGCCACGAAGTCGATGTCGGCCCCCGATGATCCGCCGGTGCCGCCGGACCGGACGCCGTCATCGACCAGCGAGATGGCCTGAAGGGTGCTGAAGGGGAGCTGGCTCAGATCGACCCGGTAGATGCTTCGGCTGCCGTCAAAGCCGATTAACTCCGCTGACGCGACAATACTTGTCATTGAGAATGATCCTCCCGTTGGTTTGATAAGCAAACGCTCTCACGGGTCGGAAATTCCGCACCTATAAAGTCGTACTTCATCAACTGTTCAAAGAGAGGTATTGAAGTCACGTTATTCATGATTATTCAGGCCTGCTGAAGTAAATCAGCATCTGAATCGATAATAACATATGTTAATTCTAGGCGAATGCCTGAAAACTTCATCTCAATGAAGTGGCGGGAGGATATGGTTGGCGCTGCCGATCATCCCCGTGGCTTGTAAAGAGCACATGGCCCGTCACACATCGCTTCGCCTCGAAGGGGGAGCGAATTCCCGTCGCGACTATGACCATCGGGGCAGAAGCGCGAGCTCCTCGGTAAGATTCGCCCGTGGCTGATGCAGCCCTGGAGACCGAATGTCGATTGAGCCCGGACCGCGGGAGAGCCGGCGGCTCTGCACTCGCGATCATCCGGAGCATTACGGGAGACCCGTCGCTGTGGTCGAACAGATGAGGTGGAAAAATGGAGCGGGGGAACGGTGCTGCCCCGTCGCCGCGCGAGGTGGACCCTCGCCGCTGCCTGCTTCACCCGCAATGGAAGAAGTTTAGCCTGAAACCACTGCAAGGCTAGCCGATCTTTCGAGGTATCGCTCTTGGGGAAGTGCGTCCTCTCATTCCCGAAGAAGCGGATGCAGGCTGTGTTGCCCCGGGCAGTAAAGCTAGTTTCCTCGGCAGGGATCCGTCATCAGCGCTGAACGTTCGCTGGTGAATCGTCGGCCGCAACACCTCGCGCCAGCACACAGCTATGATCCAGGAGATCCTCCGCCTGGCTGTCACGCCCGGGCGCGGCAACGACATAAAATCCCTGCCGTGATCCATTCGGTGGAGCGCTGAAGACCGCGACACCCACTCTGGACAAATCCCTTCGAGAGCCTGGAAGGTCCGTCAGGCGCTCGAAGATGTTCGACGTGCCGATCTCGTCCGCGGCGATCTTGATGCCGAAGAAGCGCTGGTTGTCGTGCGGAAAGCCAAGAGACTCCAGGAACTCGAGCGGCTTCCAGGCGCTCCCGAGCTCCGCATCGTGCAGGCGAAGCGCCGCGAGAACCTCCGGCCGTGCACAATCGGCATGAATATGAAGTTGATCTTGCGTGCGACTGCCCCTGGAGTTGACAGCCAGCGCGACATCCTCGACGTGGACGCGCCCTTTGGCAGCCTCGACGACGAAGCGTCGCGCTGCGAGAGCCGCCTGCCAGTAGGCCGCCGCTTCCGGCTGCTGCAGGGCCGGGGCCTCAATCCCGACCAAACGTGTGGTCGGAACAACGAGGGTATGTGTCTCTTTCCATGGAGGCCTGAGAACGACGGTCCCCGGGGATCCGTGCTGCCCCAAGTTGACTTGGACGCAGGGCAGAGAAACATTGAGCGCCCGCTTGGCGGCAACGCATGTCTCCACCACGCGCCACAGGGCTCCTCGCGATGGGTCGCTCGCGAACGTCCTGCGGGCGATGAAGACAGTTGCAAGACACGCAAGAGATAGCCACAGGGCTTGTTTCAGGGACATGCACCGGAGATGGTCGATCCGACGTCCATGGCAATACAACGAATGGGCGATGGCGGCGGCAGGCGCCGCCTCCCGGCGCCGAGGCCTCCCCGGACGCGCCGATGTCCTGCTTCCTCTTGACCCTCCCCTATCGACAGAAAGGTTTTGTCATGACGCCTCTGCCTATGGCCACCCTGACGGACGTCTTCACCGAACCCAGCAACGTCGATCCGGAAACGCTCAATAATCTGGGTCCCCTGCGGCGACTGGCGGGGCGCTGGCGCGCACGCAAGGGTGTGGATCTCAACCCCAAGGCGGAAGGCCCGGAGCGGCGCGTGTTCATCGAGACCATCGATTTTCAGGCGATCGACCCGCAGACAAACGGGCCGCAACTGCTCTACGGCCTGCGCTACCACATCCACATCACGACCGAGGAGGAGGACATCACCTTTCACGATCAGGTCGGCTACTGGCTCTGGGAGCCGGCCAGCGGCCTCGTCATGCAGACCATCGCCATCCCGCGCGGCCAGGTCGCCATCGCGGCTGGCCAGGCAAGCCCCGACGCCGACGAGATCGTCGTGACGGCAACCCGTGGGCAGACCGACTATGGCATCTGCTCGACAACCTTTCTGGAGCAGGCGTTCCGCACCGACCACTACCGGATCACGATCACCTTTCATCCGGACGGGAGCTGGAGCTACGTGACCGATACCGAGTTGCTGGTGCATGGCCGGGACATGCCTTTTGCCCATCAGGACCGGAACACGCTCCAGCGAGTCGGTGAAGCCAAGCCCAATCCCTTGGCGCTCATTTTGTCCAAACGAAAGGCAGGTTGAGCGGAGCAGCCTTATCGAACGTGCTCGAGCTTGAAATCCGCCGGCAGCGTTGCATCGGTCGACTTGAGATCGATCACAGTCGCGCCCGCATGATCCGGGCGCGACCATCCGAACCGAACAAGTCCTCAGCCAACCATCGAAGGCCTGCGGCAGATGAAGAAGTGCACCTAGACGATGTTCCAGTAGTTCATGGCTGCCGCCGTCCCCGCATTGGCAATGACAATGCCGATCTCGAATGTGCCGTCCTCATCCTGGTCCGAGAAGACATAGCCCGTGTTCGCGACGCTGTTGTAGAGAAACGCATGCGTGATCGTCCCGCTGGCAAAGACGCTCTGCGCATCGAGAAGGGCAGCTTCGATCGTCGTCGCGCCGGTAGCGGCCTCACCATAGTTCGAAGCCGTTCCGTCGACGCCGAGGTCGATCCGGTCAGCCGACACGCTCCAGTCGGCGATCGTGCTGACCAGCGCGGAGGTCGTTCCCGACGAGGATGGCCCGAAGCTGAACGTGTCCGCCCCTCCGCCGCCGATCATCCAGTCGGTTCCGCGAGCGCTGCCCAAGGTGTCGTTGCCGTTCCCGCCTTCCAGCGTGTTGCGCCCGTCCCCGCCATCGAGCCGGTCATTGCCGGCCGAGCCATACAGGTGATCATTGCCGCCCGATCCCGCGACGGTATCGTTGCCCGTCCCGCCGATCACGGTATCGTCGCCGACATTGCCGTTCAGGAAATCATCTCCGCCGGCACCCATCAGACGATCATTGCCATATCCACCGGACAGGTTGTTGGCCTTGCGATCGCCCGTCAGCCTGTCATCGTACAATGAGCCAACGACAATCTCGATCCCGAAGAGACGATCCGACCCTTGGCCAAAGGCGATATTGCGACCGAGATCCACCGTCACGGCGGGGTCAAATGAAAAATCAGCCGTGTCGATGCCTGCTCCGCCATTCAGCATGTCGTCTGCGGGTCCTCCGTACAGCGTGTCGTTGCCGGCCAAGCCGTTGAGGATGTCGGAGAAGTCCGTTCCATTGAGAGGGTCTTCCTTAGGTGTTCCAATGCGAATCGCCATTGCTCGCCTCCGCAGGCTCTGGTCGGCCGAAGTCGTTTGTCGGTGAAGTGGTGCGCCACGGTCCTAATGGCCGGGAAATGACCGTGCTGAATCTTCTACAATCGTCACGGAAACTTTCACGTGAAATGATATCTTCGAGTAATGACATGTCGAACGAGGAGCTTCACCGTAGCCCGGTTCTCGGGATTCGGGCAGACGTTCAGAAGAGGTACGCTCTTCTACCTCCACTGTCTTGCGGTCGTTTTGGAACGTATGGGCTTGATGTTCATTATCGCGTTCCTGACGGGCGAGCCTCGATCCGCCGCAAGTCGGCCGGCAAGCTTTCTCCTGCGGCTCGTGCCGGTCTGCCGGGAGAATCAATGGAAGGGCCTATGCTGAAGTGCGTTTCCGGACAATTTGGAGCGCTCACGCCCGATGACGGACCGGTGCTCATCTCTCCTCTGGCAGGCCCATGCCAGATGCGTGTCGCGTTCAGCAGGCTGCATGATCCCATCGGCTGCAAGCTGCGAAACATCGGGCGACGGGGACCACAGCCGTTGCGGAGCGGATGCGGTGAGCAAAGCTGTCGCTTCACTCCTGCGGCGGTGCCATCTCGGAATAGGCCGCCTCTGGCGGAGACACCTGAAACACCACCACTTTCGCCACGTCCTGGCCCGGATTGCTGGCGCGCATCACGGTGTTGGCGGGCTCCAGGAAAGCCTCCCCGGCCTTGAACTGAGATATTCCTTGTCCCTTGATCTCGATCGCAACGACTCCATCGATGACATAGCCCACGATAGGCGTTGGATGGCTGTGCCACATGGCGTCGACCATGCCGGGTCGAACCGTGAAGGGACGCACCCGCGCCTCGAGCCGATCCGCCTTCGGAAGGTCCGGCATCGCCCCCTTGAAGAGGCCTTGAGACGGGACTGCCTCGAACCGGATCGCCTGACCCTGCTGCTGCGCCTGAGCAGGAAGCACCCAACACAGACATGCCAGCAGGAGAACGAGGTTTTTCATCGGACACCGCCTCTCGAAGCGAAGGCGGAACAGTAACACGCCCCAAGAGACGCGACAGCCTCCTCGGAGGAGTAAGATCGTTGTGGTCCGGGGCGACTGATCACAAGCGATGCGACTGGCGATCAGCGCAGCCGGTCCGGCCATCACGCCCCGCGGCTCTCCAGATAGGTCCTGGCCGCCTTGACGGCGGCGTCGCACTGGGTGGACGTGCCACTGAGGATCTCTTCGGGCTTTGTGCGGCCGGTCCAGACATCGAGCGCCGCCGTGACGACCCAGAGCGGTTCGGCCATGGCCCGGTCGGCGAGCTTCGGCAAGGAGGATGCGGCGCAAGTCCGCATTTCGGTGATGACGGCCTGAGGCGCGCGGACCTGGGACAGGCGTTCGTTCATCTCCGCCTGAAGCGGATCGACGATCAGCACGCCAACGACGGCCGCCAAAAGATCTTGAAGCATTGTCACCTCTGTGCCGGCGGTCGGATCGGGGGAGATCCGACATCACGCAGCGGCCGGCATGGCTTGCGTCAGAGGGGCCCGGATCGGGGTCATCCGGGATGTAGGAAGAGGCCGGCCGAGGTTCAAGGATGGGCGGTTTGCCCCCTCGTCCGTCCGGGTCGGCACGAGCCCCGCGGCGCCGCGGGACGCCCGGGTCTTGAGAGTAAATTCCGCTGCGACCAAACGTACTTACGCAATAGAGTGGCCGGGCCTCAAAGTTGCCTGGATTGACCCTGTATCACCGGACCTGCGTCGAAAGTGATTTGCGGATCGGATCATCAGTCTTATGAGCAGCCCGCCTCAGCCCCGAAGTGACTTCACCTTCCCCTGGTCCGTCGATCATCAGCCGCAAAGCGGATTCATCGAAAAGCTCGAATCATTCCAGAGGCTCTGCCTCCTGCGCTGGCAGTTCATCGAGACCTGCCGCGCGATGGCGCGCCCGGCGCTCGGGCGTGCCGGCACCATGGTCGACCAGACCGTTCTCGCCACGGCGCTGATCGTCATGCCCAGGGTGTTCGCCGGCTGGGACGCGCTGCGCCCCGCCCTGCTCTCGCAGACCCGGACGCTTCTACCCTTCGTGCCGCTGCCCAGCCCCGAGGACGAAGCGATCGGGTCCGATCCGGCCTGGGAGCTTCTGGCCGAGTTCCAGGCGCTCGCGCCCGACCAGCAGGACAAGGCGGCCAAGAATCTCGCGCTCCTGTGGGATCATTTCGAGCATCTGTTCGGGGGATTGAGCGGCTTCCTGTCGGAATCCCCAGTCGAGCGATCTCTTTACCTCGACAAGCTGGCGACGGCGTCACGACGGATGAGGCTCGCCCGCGGATCCGAGGTCGCCTTTCACTATGTGACGGTCGAACTGATGCGGCTCTACGTGCATGGTCTCCAGCTCGGACGCAAGGACCGGGCCGCGCTGGCGCTCGCGTCCGCCGTATCCGACCTGATCAACCGGGGACGCATGATGACTCCGGCGCTCACCGTGGAGGTGGAATCGACCCGGCCGCGGCAGGCGGAGGCAGCCTGAGCCGATTGCACGCTCCAGGGACGCAACGATGCCCGGGTGGCCTGCCGGCTCCCGGGCATGGGTCAAAGGTGGCGCCGTTTTGGCGTTAGCGGCAGCGGCGGACGCGGCGGGTCACGATGTCGCCGTCCGGCTCTTCCTCGCGGATCACCACGGTGCGGCAGCGCTCG
>NZ_JAMXFI010000078.1:0-36201 GCF_025460875.1 Microvirga yunnanensis | reverse complement strand
CGGAGTAGCGCCGTGCCTCAAACAAGCGGAATCACCGGGACAAGCCCGGTGATGACGTGGAGGGTGGCATGGGGCGGCACTGACACCCTCCACGGCCATCCCGATTGTCCGATGCGCTATTGCTTCTGGACCGCCAGGCGAATGACGTTCCAGGAGGCCGGCGCGAGCTTGACTTTCACCGTCTCGTCCCAGATCTCGACCCCCTCGAGCGGGGTCGGCGTGATCGTATCCGGGGCATCCTTCGTGTTGACCGCCATCAGATCGTCGTTGCGCAGCTGATGCGCCTCCTTGACCGTCAGGCCGGCAAAGCCGCGGACGAGGGCCTCCACCGACAGGCTCGCGTCGAGGCTTCGGTTGAGCGCGAAGATGGTGACGCAATCGTCCTCGTGATTGTGAACGACCGACACCTTGAGATAGGGCACCGCCGAAATCGGGAAGCGCAGGTCCGAGGTGCCGCGGGGATCGTAATAGGTCGTCTCGTAGGTGGGCGAGTTCACGCGCGTCTGCAGCACGGTGCCCCGGCCGTGAGTGCTCATGTCCTTGAACGGGTAGAAGATCGTCTGCCGCCAGGCCGGTCCGCCGGTCTCGGTCATGATGGGCGCGATGGCGTTCACCAGCTGGGCAAGACAGGCCGACTTGACCCGGTCCGCGTGGTTGAGAAGCGATATGCAGGCTCCCCCGAAGGCAAGTGCGTCCTGCATGTTGTAGATTTCCTCGAGGATCTGGGGCGCGACCGGCCATCCGAGCTTCACCCGCCCCTCGTTCTTGCGCCGGGTGCGATACCAGACGTTCCATTCGTCGAAACTCAGCATGATGCGCTTGGACGAGCGGCGACGGGCGGCGACCGCGTCGGCGATGGCCACGACCTCTTCGATGAAGCTGTCCATCAGATCCGGGCTCGCGAGGAAGGCCGGAGTGTCGTCCGCGTAGTTGTTCAGGTACGTGTGCAGGGAGATGTATTCCACGTGCTCGAAAGAGTGGTCGAGGACCGTGTCCTCCCAGGAGCCGAAGGTCGGCATGTTGCGAGAGGAGGAGCCGCACGCCGCCAGCTCGATGGTCGGATCGATCCATTTCATGAGCTTGGCCGCCTCGGAGGCGATCCTCCCGTACTCCCAGGCGGTCTTCGTCTCCATCTGCCAGGGACCGTCCATCTCGTTGCCCAGGCACCAGAACTTCACATTGTGCGGCTTCTCCCAACCGTGAGCCCGGCGCAGATCCGACAGTTCCGTCCCGCCCGGGAAATTGCAGTATTCCAGAAGGCGGCGAGCATCGTCGGGGCCGCGGGTGCCGAGATTGACGGCCATCATGGGCTCGACGCCGGCCGCCCGGCACCAGTCCATGAACTCGTTGGTCCCGAACGTGTTCGGCTCGGTGGACATCCAGGCGAGATCGAGGCGGCGCGGACGCTTCTCCACCGGGCCGACCCCATCCTCCCAATTGTACCCGGAGACGAAATTCCCGCCCGGATAACGGATGATGGTCGGGGCGAGCTCGCGGACGAGTTCGAGCACGTCCTGCCGGAACCCGTGCTCGTCGGCGGTCGGGTGCCCCGGCTCGTAGATGCCCCCGTAGACGCATCGCCCCAGGTGCTCGACGAATGCGCCGAAGAGACGGGGATCCGTTTCCGCGATGGAGAAATCGCGGTCGATTGTGACTTTGGCTTCTTTCATGGAGTGGCTCCGATCAGTGAGGAGGCTACAGGCTCACTCCCGTGAGCCGTGGGGGAGACGGGACGTGGTTCATGTCGCGACAGCGGGCACGCCGGCCCCGACCCTGTCGTCCCGCCAAGCGTCGTCGACAGACAACACCGCCTGACGAAGCTTGATCGAATAGGGATGCTGGGGGGCCGCCAGCACGGTCCGCGCATCGCCGCCCTCCACCACCCTGCCCTTCTGCATGATGATCAGGCGGTCGCTGATGTAATAGGCGGTCGCAAGGTCGTGCGTGATGTAGATGATCGACACTCCGAGCTCGTCGCGGAGCTTCTTGAAGAGATTGATCACCGTCATGCGCAGCGATGCGTCGATCATCGAGACCGGCTCGTCGGCGACGATGAGCGACGGATTGGACACGAGCGCGCGCGCGATCGCCACGCGCTGGAGCTGGCCGCCCGACATCTCATGCGGGTATCGTCCCTGGACCTCGGCAAGCGACAGGCCGACCTTGTGCAGCGCCTCGTCGGCCCGTTCGGCCGAAGCCTTGGGCGTCCGGCACTCCGTGAACCGCTGCGCCGCGCTGAACAGGTAGCGGTCGACGCGCTTCAAAGGATTGAAGGCGTCGAACGGGTTCTGAAAGATCGCCTGCACATGGCTCATGAAGTCCAGGCGCGCGCCCCGGCTTCGGATTTCCCGCAGATCCCGGCCCTGGAAAAGGATCCGTCCCGTGGTGGGCGCGACGCTGTTCAGGATCATGCCGGCGAGGGTTGTCTTTCCGCTGCCCGACTCGCCGATGATGGTGAACACCTCAGGCTTGTCCGCCGCAAGCGAGAAGCTGACATCGTTCACCGCATGGTTCACCCTCCGCGAGACAAAGCCGCCTCGCGTGAAGATCTTGTTGACGTTCTCGACGTCCAGAAGGTTCGGCCTCATGCGCTCGCCTCCTTATGCGACCGTCCGGACCCTGGCGGGGTCGGCCTGGGCGACGTGGCAGGCTGTCCGATGCCCGGGCAGGATCTCGACCATGGGCGGAGCCTCGCGGCGGCAGATCTCGATGGCGAGAGGGCAGCGAGGGTGAAACCGGCACCCCGGCGGAGGGTCGGCCAAACTCGGGGGAGAGCCTTCGAGAGCCTTTTTCGGGGCCTCGTCCCCGATGCGGGGCAGGCTGGAGATCAGATGCGCCGTGTAGGGATGCAGCGGCTTCTTGAACACATCCCTGGTCCGCCCCTCCTCCACCAGGCGGCCGGCATACATGATGCCGAGGCGGTCGGTCAGGTTGGCGTGCACCGCCATGTCGTGGGTCACGAACAGGACGGAGGATCCGAATTCCTGCTGGATTTCCCGTATCATGGACAGGACGCCCTTCTGGACGATCACGTCCAGGGCCGTCGTCGGCTCGTCGGCGATGATGAACTCGGGGTTGCAGACCGTCGCCAGGGCAATGGTCACCCTCTGGCGCATGCCGCCGGATAATTCGTGCGGATAGGCCTGGAGAACCGCGGGATCGAGGTGGAGACGCTTCAGGTGCCGCTCCACGAGACGGGTGAAGTCCGCTCCCTTCGCGCTCACGTGAGGCAGGGCGAAGTCCTCGAAGGCGTGCTTGATCCGCCGCACGGGATTCAGCACGCTCATGGAGCCCTGCATGATGTAGGACAGGCGGCTCCAGCGGATCGCCGACAGTTCCTGCGGCGAAAGCCTGTAGATGTCCCGCTCGCCGTCCTTGAACGCGAAGCGCACCGAGCCTTCGACCACCCTGAGCGGGGGGCGGATCGCCCCCGCGATGGTCTTGATGAGGGAGCTCTTGCCGGAACTCGACTCGCCCGCCAGACCGTAGATCTCGTTGCGGTTGATCGCCAGGCTGATGTCGTCGACGGCGCGGACCTCCCGGTCGACCCCGAACAGCTTTACCTTGTAGTAGGCCTTCAGCCGGTCGACGGTGAGCAGCGGCGGGGTCTGCGGCGCGTTCAGCTCGTCGGGCGACGGAATCGCGCGAAGTTCTGCGATCATGCCTGCCCTCCCAGACGGCTCAGGCGGCTGCGGGGATCGATATACTCGTTCATCGATATGGCCAGAAGGAACAGCCCGATGAACAGCATGATCACGAGAAGAACCGGGAAAGTGACCCACCACCAGATTCCCGACACCAGGGCGGTATGCTGGTTCGCCCAGTAGATCATGCCGCCGATCGTCGGGGTGTTGATGTCCGTGAAGCCCAGAACGGACAGCGTCACCTCGATCCCGATCGACCAGTTGATGTTGTTCATGGTGGTCGAGAACACGATCGGCAGGACGAAGGGCAGATGCTCCTGGAGAACGATCTTGCCCGTGCTCATGCCGGAGAACACGGCCTGGCGGGTGAACTCGCGGGTCCGCAGGCTCATGGCGATGGACCGGATCAGCCGCGCGTCGTAGGCCCAGCCCAGCAGCGCGGTGATGATCGCCAGCATCGCCCAGGTCATCTCGTCCCGCATGATGAAGTAGAACAGGACCAGGATGGGAAAGAGCGGCACAACGACGAACGTGTCGTTGATCGACATCAGGATGCGGTCCACCCAGCCGCCCTTGTAGCCCGAGATGAGACCGACCGCGAGGGAGATGATCCGGCTGAGAAACGCCACCACGATGCCGAACAGAAGAGTGTTCCGGATCGCGAAGGTGAGCTGCCAGAACACGTCCTGCCCTCTCGACGTCGTCCCCAGCGGGTGCTCCCAGGACGGCGGAATGTCGGGTGGCACGACATAGACGTCCATGGGCGGATAGGGCGAGAAGAACGAGCAGAGCGCAATGGCCGCCACGATGAGGACCAGGATCAGCCCGATGGCGAACTCGCCGTTGTAGCGCAGGAGATCGCGCAGGATCCTCAGCGTGTTCATCAGCGTGCCTCCACGCGAGGGTCGATCAAGGGATAGAGGAGATCGATCAGCAGAACGGCCGCGGAGACGGCCACGATCGAGATGGTGGTGATGCCGAGAACCAGGCTGTAGTCGCCGGAATGGACCGCGCTGATCAGGAGCGATCCGACGCCCGGATAACCGAAGACCTGCTCGGTGATGATCGCCCCGTTGAAGATCGCGCCCAGCTGCAAGGCCAGGCCCGTGACCTGGGGACCGAGCGCGTTGCGCATCACGTAGGACCGCATGATCTTGCCGCGCTTGACGCCGGCCAGCTCCGCGTAGACCACGTAGTCTTCCGTCACGATGTTGGACACGAGCGAGCGCATCCCCATGAACCACCCCCCGATCCCGACCGCCATGAGCGAGAGGACGGGCAGGATCGAGTGAACGACGATGTCGAGCGCGAAGGCCAGAGTGTTGGATCGATCCGACGCCATCGTGGCGCCCCCGCTGATCGGCAGGACAGGCCAGAGGAAGCCGAAGATGATGAGGAAAACGAACGCCACCACATAGTACGGAATGGGGTGAAGCCCCATGCTGAGGACGCCGAATGCCCGCAGGATGCGGCTGTTGCGATAATAGCCCGCGAGGCCGCCGAGCAGATTGCCGAGAAACCAGGTCAGGAGCGTCGAGACGAGCAGAAGCCCGACGGTCCAGGGAAGGGCTCGCAGGATGAGCTGCGAGACCGGAGTTGGAAAGGCCGACAAGGAGGGCCCGAAATCACCGACCAGAACCCGCTTCCAGAAGTTGACGTACTGCTCCCAGGGCGAGCCCTCGAGACCATAGAGCTGACGCAGGGACTGCCGCATCATCTCAATGGCTTCCGGACTGGTCGCTCCGTACGACGTCGCGGCCGAGATCGACTGCTCGACCGGATTGATCGGGGTCATGTGCGTCACCAGATAGGTGATGTTGATCCCGACGAAGACGACGACCGCGAACTGCACGAGCCGCTTGGACAGATAGGCCAGGTAAGCCTTCACGGGCCGCTCCTTGTCTGCCTGGATGAAGGAGATGTCTGAGCGCTACGGCTGCTTGGGCTTCAGCCTCACCATCATCGAGCGGGAATTGCCCCAGTTCGGCACGGGGTTGGCGTAGGGATTCTCCGCCGTCGGATATCCCGTCCAGTAGGTCTCATCCATGGCCGTGAACACGTTGTAGGCCATCAGCGGGATGATCGGCATCTCGCGAACGATGAGCTTGGCGTAGTCGCGACCGAGTTCGACGGTTCGTTTGTCGTCGAAGGAAATCGTGCGCACCTGCTCGATGATCTTGTCGAGCTCCGGATTGCTCCAGCGCTGCCAGTTGCGCGGAGACTGCGTCTTGCCCGGCGCCGCGACGAACTGGGAATGCCAGCTGTCGAGGAAGAACGACAGGTCGGGATGGCCGCCGTAGGTCTCGACGCTCCAGGAGATCAGCGTCTCGAAATCGCCCGCGATGCGCCGGTCGAGCATCGTGGTGCCCTGGGCGACCTCGGTCTTCGCATCGATGCCGAACTGACGCCACTGCTGCACGATCATGGTTCCGGCGCGGGTCAGGATCGGACGGGAATCGCCCTCGACCATGAGCTTGATGGAGAACGGCTTGCCGTCGGGCGTGTACCAGGCATTGCCCCGCTTCGTGTAACCGGCCTTCTCGAGGAGCTCCGTGGCCGCCTGCGGGTTCGGCTTCCACCAGCCGTAACCGAACGCCTTCCTGATCTCGGCCGGATCGGTCGGGATCTGCTCCTTCATCGTGGGACGCAGCATGTCGGCGATCTGGTTGCCGATATTCGGATCGTACGGCTTGACCTTGCTCTTGCCCGTGTCGATCTCGTACGACGCAAGCCACTCCTGGAGCGGGATGTGGTAATCGTCCGGATGGGTTCCCGTCGGGGGAATGCCGATCGGGGAGAGGGTCGCAGCGCCGCGATACGACGCCATCGAGACGGCCTTGATGTCGATCAGGAGAGCCAGAGCCCATCGCACGTCCCTGTTCTGGAACGCAGGGTTCTGCATGTTGAAGATCACCGACGGAAGGGTCGGATCGGGATGGGCGAACGGGAAGTTCGGGAACCAGGTCTTGAGGCTCGGCGACTGCTTGGTCAGCGTGAACATGCCCTCGGGCGCAATGTCATGCACCACGTCCAGGTTATGGTTGAGCTGAGCGATCACGCGCTTGTCCGGTGGGCCCGGATCGATATAGGCGGCATATTTCGGCCCGGGCTCGCCGTAGCGCCCGAGGGTGGTGCGCTGCCAGTCGTCGCGCTTTTGCCAGATATACCATTTTCCATCCGGGTCGAAGCTGTGGAGCTTATAGGCGCCGAGCGACACCGGCGGGTTGAAATCGAACTTCTGGGGATCGGCCGCCTTCTCGAAGACGTGCTTCGGCATCATCCAGATCGCATTGAACCTGACCGTGAAGAGCGAGTGGAAGCGCGAATTCGGCTTCTTCAGCTTGAACCGGACCGTCCACGGCTCGGGCGACGACACGCTGTCGACGTTCAGCCCCAGCAGGGCGCTCCAGCGCATGCCCGGGTTCTTGATCTGGGTCTCGACCGTGTAGATGAGGTCGTCGGCCGTGAACTCGACGCCGTCGCTCCAATAGATTCCGGGGCGCAGCTTGACCGTCATTTCGGTGAAATCTGCGTTGTAGATCGGCTTCTCGGCGGCCAGGGAGTTCTCCCAGACCCCGTCGAGCCCTCGCTCGGGATCGATGTACCAGAGCGTGTCGAGCGCGAGCTGATGCAGGCCCGTGTATTGCCCGCCTGCGTTGATGGTCCAGATGTTGAACCATCCAGGGTTCTTGATCGTCCCCTCGGGATTTTCGAGGATGATCGTCTCGTTTCGCGGGACACCTGGGACGTTGGTTTGGGACAGTGCGGTGGTCGCTGCCAGGGCCAGACCAGTGGCAACGGTAAGCATGCGCAGAATTCGCATTGGCGCTCCTCCAGGTTTGATTATTATCTTTTTTCTTAGTTAGCCCTGACTTTCCGGAATCGGTCAACAGTAGCATTGATACATATCGAAACTTTCGATACATATGAGGGTCATTGAAGGGACGGAATGCCGTCTACAACCCTCGAGCTGAGCGACCTCATGTCGGCATTCAAACGAAAATTCCTGACCTTGGTCGCCGAGGAGAGCTCCGAGACGCTGCGGGGAATCGCCTCGCCGGGCCGGATCCGGATCCTCAAGCTCCTGCGGGCGCGGGGGCCGCTGAACGTGAACGAGATCAGCGACGCTCTGGATTTGCCGCAATCGACGATCGCCACCCACGTTCAGGTTCTCGAGCGTGCCGGGCTGATCGAAACGGAGACGATCAAGGCGTCCAAGGGCCAGCAGAAAATCTGCTCCATTCGTTATGACGAGATCATCATCCGGTTCGACGATCAGGATCCCCTCAAGAGCAAGGACCACATCGAAGTCTCCATGCCCATCGGGCTTTATACCAGCTGCGATGTGAGCGCCCCCTGCGGGCTCTGCTCGACCGAGAGCGTTCTGGGCGTCCTCGATGTTCCCGACCTCTTCCTCGACCCTCATCGCATGAACGCGTCGCTGATCTGGTTCAGACGAGGTTTCGTCGAGTACAAGTTTCCCAACAACGGCAAGGTCCTCGGCGCCAAGATCGACAGGCTCGAGTTCGTCATGGAACTGTCGTCGGAGGTACCCGGGACCAGTTTGGACTGGCCCTCCGACATCAGTCTCTGGATCAACAATGTGAAGGTGGGAAGCTGGATCTCGCCGAGTGATTTCGGCGACAAGCGCGGGCTCTATACGCCGCACTGGTGGAAGCTGGAAGGCTCCCAATACGGCAAGCTGGTCACCTGGCAGATCAGCCGAAGCGGGACATCGGTCAACGACGTTCAGATATCCAACGTGACGCTCGACAAGCTGGAACTCGACAAGCACCATGGAATTCGCCTTCGGATCGGGATCGACGATGCGGCCCGGCATCCGGGCGGCATCAACATATTCGGCCGTGGATTCGGGAACTACGATCAGGACATCGTCATGCGAATACACCTGAAAGAGCAGCCTGGCGCCTTGCGGTAGGTGTCCCGGCGCGGCGACGCGGGCCGACGGGGCGGATCGCCGCCGGCACCGAAAACGCTGCCACGCACCGTTGCTGTCCCCTGAGAAGGCGCTAGAAAGGACGCAAGCCTCGCCGTCGAAAGTGGTCTTTCAAGCCTATGCTCCCGCCGTCAACCCGACCCCTCTGTCTCGCGCCGGACGACGCGGCATCGGCCCCGCCTGGCACGAAGCTTGCCTGGCGTTCGACCGGGAGCGCCGGCATCTCCCGAGGCGCCGATCACTCTCGGCAACGACGCCGGCAGCCCGAGACTTGTGGGATTGCGGAGCCGCATCATGGATAGCACGCCCCCGCAGCCGTTCGACTTCCTCCAGGACGGAGGTGAGACGGGCGCCCTGATCCGCAGCCATGACTGGTCGACGACCCCCCTCGGGGCGATTCCCGGCTGGCCTCAGAGCCTGAAGACGACGGTCGCGCTGATGCTGCGGTCGCCCGTCCCGATGGTGCTTCTCTGGGGGACCGACGGGATCATGATCTACAATGACGCCTACACGGTGTTCGCCGGCGGCCGGCACCCTCGCCTGCTCGGCTCGAAGGTTCTCGAAGGCTGGGCGGAGGTGGCGGACTTCAACGCCAACGTGATGCGGGTCGGCATGGCCGGCGGCACGCTCTCTTACCGGGACCAGGAATTGACCCTCTACCGCAACGGTGTCCCGGAGCAGGTCTGGATGAACCTCGACTACAGCCCCGTGATCGATGAGAGCGGCAGGCCTGGAGGCGTGCTCGCGGTCGTGGTGGAAACAAGCGACCGGGTGAAGACGGAGGCGGCCCTTCGGGACAGCGAAATGCGGCTTCGCGGCGTGCTCGACGGCATGGGCGAAAGCCTGGCTCTCCTCGACAAGGATTTCCGGATCATCGACATGAACGCCGAGGCGCTGCGCCTGGAGAGCCGCCCGCGGGACGAGGTGATCGGCAAGACGCACTGGGAAGCCCACCCGGATGCCGACCCCGCCCTGGGCGAGATGTTCCGGCACGCAATGGCGACCCGGAAGCCCGTCAACATGAGGCATCGCTACGTCTGGCCTCATGGGCGGGTGAGTTGGATCTCGATGCACGCCTACCCGGTCGGCGACGGGCTGGCAGTGTTCTACGGCGACATCACGGAACAGGTGGAGGCGGAAGAGCGCCTGCGCGAAAGCGAGGAGCGGCTGCGGCTCATGGCCGATGCGGTGCCGCAGATCATCTGGATCACCGACGCCCAGGGCAATGCCGAGTTCTTCAATCGGCAATGGTTTCTCTACACCGGGGCTGCCAGCGGGCCGACGAACGCAGCTCAGGTTGCGCTGGACTTCGTGCATCCGGATGACGAAGCCGCGACGATTCAAGCCTACGAGGAAGCGAGACGCACGGGCGGCGTGTTCGAGGTCGAGCATCGGATCCGCTCGAAAGAGGGTGAATATCGCTGGTTCCTCGTTCGGGCCGAGCCCTACCGGGATCTCCGAACCGGTGAGATCGTCCGCTGGTTCGGGGTGTCGATCGACATTCACGGCCGTCGGGTCGCGGAGGAGCACCAGAGCCTGCTCATCAACGAGCTGAATCACCGGGTGAAGAACACGCTGGCAACCGTTCAATCGGTCGCCTCTCAGACCCTGCGCAACGCGGAGAGTGCGGATCAGGCGAAGGAGGCTCTCGAGGCCCGCCTGTTTGCCCTGTCCCGCGCCCATGACGTTCTCACCCGGGAGAACTGGGAGGGGGCGGATCTGTATGATATCGTCGAGCAAGCCGTCGCCCCGTATTCCAACCCTGGCGAAGACCGTTTGCACCTGACAGGCTCCCGGGTTCGCGTTCCGCCCCGCACGGCACTGGCGCTGGCGCTGGCGATGGCTCTGCAGGAGCTCGCCACCAATGCGGTCAAGTACGGGGCCTTGTCGAACGAAGCGGGAGAGATCAGGATCGCCTGGAGCGTGCACGCAACCGGGTCGGAGCCGCGCCTCCATGTCAGATGGGAGGAGCGCGGAGGTCCTGCCGTTCGGCCGCCGTCGCGGCGCGGGTTCGGCTCCCGCCTGATCGAGCGGAGCCTGTCTCAAGACCTTGGAGGCACCACCCGGATCGAATTCCCTCCGACCGGCGTCATCTGCACCGTGGATGCTCCCCTCGCCTAGAGCATCGAACGCAAAACTGGGAAACGGTTGTGCGTGGGAAGATGCTTTGAAACAATGGCTTGACGCATCGGGCGTGAGTTCGATCACACGTCCTATGCTCGAGAGCGTCTGACCCAGGGGTAGACCCGTTTTTGGGTCCGATGCTCCGCTCCTCGCAGATCGCTTCGTTCGGGTCGTTGACGCAGCCCTCCGGGTCCGCCTGATGCGCTCGCCGCCATTTCTCTTCAGCCCTGCGATCTCGAGTTCGTCGGCTCGGCCCCTCGACGGCAGGAAGGGCTCGCCTCCGATGTGGGCGGATCCAGCAATCGCCTTGATGTGGATCAATGCCGAGTGGAAGGAAGCCGTCCATACCTGACCCAGGTCCGTCGAGTGTGATCGCGCAACCCCGCGTCGGGCTGCTGCAGAGTTCCAACTGCAACCGGCCCGACTTTCGCGTATGATCGGGGGCGGGCGAGCTTTCGAGGGGCCGGACAACGGCGGAGGGCTCCATGATCGTCGGTGATGAGCGTTCACAAATCCCGAGCGGATCGATCGTCGATCAGGTCTATGATCCTGACCTCCTTCCGCGCCTTCGATCGCTGCTCGCGTCCCTTGCCGACCTGGACGTCGCCCACGCGAGTAATCTGATCGTGATCGAGAGCAGACCGATGGACGAGGCCCGCGAGGACCGGCTGATGGCCGACCTCTGGCTGAGCCATTGCAGGCAGCGCGCGCCGTTCGTCCGCGAGATCGAGGCGCTGAGGGCGCGGATGGACGCCGCGTTCCGCTGAGGGGCTGCCATGAAGGCCATGGTTCTCTACGAGATAGGAACGCCTCTGGTCCTGGAGCACCGGCCGCCGCCCGCAGCCGGTCCAGGGGAGATCCGCGTGGCGGTCGAAGCCTGCGCGGTGTGCCGGACCGACCTCCATGTGGTCGACGGGGACCTGCCGCGTCCCAGGCTGCCCCTGATCCCCGGCCACGAGATCGTCGGACGGGTCGAGGCGCTCGGGTCCGGGGTCTCGTCTCTCGAGCCGGGCCAGCGTGTGGGCATTCCCTGGCTCGGGCACACCTGCGGACACTGTCCCTATTGCCTCGCGGGCCACGAGAATCTCTGCGACGAGCCGCTGTTCACGGGCTACACGCGCGACGGGGGCTTCGCCACCCTGGCGGTCGCCGATGCGGCTTACGCGTTCAGCCTGCCCGAGGATGGCGACCCCGTCGCCCAGGCTCCGCTCCTCTGCGCCGGACTGATCGGCTGGCGTTCGCTGGTGGCCGCCGGTCCCGGCGAGAGGATCGGCATCTACGGCTTCGGGGCGGCGGCTCACATCATCACCCAGGTCTGCACCTGGGAGGGACGGCGCGTCCATGCCTTCACGCGCCCGGGCGACCCAGCCGCCCAGGAGTTCGCCCGCTCGCTCGGCGCCGTCTGGGCGGGCGGTTCGGACGAGATGCCCCCGGAGAGCCTCGACGCCGCGATCATCTTCGCGCCCGCGGGCGACCTCGTGCCTGTGGCCCTGCAGGCCGTGCGCAAAGGCGGCCGCGTCGTCTGCGGCGGCATCCACATGAGCGACATCCCGCAGTTCCCCTACCGGCTGCTGTGGCAAGAGCGGCAGATCGTGTCCGTCGCCAACCTGACCCGTCAGGATGCCGTCGACTTCCTGGCGATCGCTCCGGAGGCCGGGGTCAGGACACGGACGGTGGCCTATACGCTGGCGGCCGCCAACGAGGCCCTGGACGATGTGCGGTCAGGACGCCTCCAGGGAGCGGCGGTCCTGGTTCCCTGACGCAGGAAGAGAGGAAACCATGCTTGAGAACATTCGCAGCATCCTGATCGGGATCACCGAGGAAGGCGACGCCGACGAGCGTTCCTCCGCCTTGGCCTACGGGCTCTCGCTTGCGCGGCACGCAGACGCCCACGTCACCGTTCAGGCGGCCTCGCTGAAACTCACCGTACCGTATACCTTCGTCCGGACCTTTGCCGAAGGGCTCGTGGCGGCCGAGAACCGCCGGGTCGACGCTCTCGCCCGCACGGTCGCCGACGCATCCCGGCGGGCCGCGGCGGCCTCGGGGCTGGCCTGCACAACGCAGGCGCCGCAGCTCGCCTATCCGGCCCTCATCAGGAGCTTCGCCGCCCTCGCCCGGTCGCACGACCTGACGGTGCTCGATGCCGAACCGATCGCGCTCGCGGTCGACCGGGGCGTCATCGAGGCCGTGCTCATGGACAGCGGCCGGCCTCTCATCGTCGTGCCGCAGGGTCGCGAAGCCTTCGCGGGAGACCGGATCGTCGTGGCCTGGGACGGCAGCGCCAAGGCGGCGCGGGCCCTCAACGACGCCCTGCCGTTCCTGCGGGCCGCCGGGCAGGTCGAGCTGGTCAGCGTCACGGGCGAAAAGGACCTGGCGCACACGGTGCCCGGCGCGGAGATCGCCCCGCATCTTGCCCGCCACGGCGTCACGGTGGATGTCCTCGCCTTGCCGGCGATCGACGGGGACGTGGCCGAGACCTTGCGCAACCACGCGCGCCTGACGCGCGCCGACATGATCGTCATGGGCGCCTATGTCCATTCGCGCCTGCGCGAAATGGTGCTCGGCGGCACCACTCAATCCCTGCTCAAAAGCGCACCCGTTCCCCTGTTTCTCTCCTCCTGAGCCGACAGGAGCTAGCCCTGAATGGAATTCAGGTAGGCGAGCAGATCGTTGATCTGCGCCGGATCGAGCTGGAACTGGGGCATGGAGGGATGGCCCGTCGTGATCCCTTCCGCGAAAGCCTCGGCCAGGTCCTCGATGGGATAGCGCGTATGCAGGGTCCGGAAGGGCGGCGCCTCCGGAATGGGGCTCTCGCCCACGCGGCCGATCGCATGGCACTGGGAGCAGTTCGTCTGCGCGAACGTGAACCCGCGCTGCGCCCGGCCCGATTGCGCGGCGGCCATCGTGGAGGCGCAGGCAAAGGCGAGCCCGGCGAGAGCAAGGCGCCTCATCATCGATCCTCCCCCACCCTGCGGGGCGTTCCTGCCGTAACCGAGACGACCTGGAACGTGTGGGGGTGCCCATCATCGTCCCCGATGGTGACGTACTCGCCCGGAACGAAGCGATGCTGATGCAGATGATACCCTGCCTCCTCGTCGCCGGCCCGGTCCTGGTTGTAGTCGATCATCCAGGTCGCTCCGCCGGACCCGCCCGGCCGGTGAACCAGGACACCCTGCCGTTCGCCCTCGTCACCCCAGAACCGGCGGACCCGGCAATGGGCCCTGGTGTTCGACCACTCCTGCGGGTCCAGACGGCCTTGGTCATCCAGGGGTGCGGTCATCTCGTAGCCGTAGCGCGGACTCCCCTCGGGAAACTGCTTGCTGCGGGCCAGGTGAAGCGTGACGTGATGGAGCATCAGGTCCCTCCCAGGGTTCACGCGGATCTCGAGCAGAGCCCGACATTGTGGCAAAGCTTAGAGGATGCGTGCCCGCCCGCCTTGATCCCGATCAATCCGACGCGACATCCGGGGCCCCAGGAAGCGTCGGGCGGTCGAGGACCGCACCTTGGTACACTTGGATCGAGCCGTTCGGTCGGATCCATGCCGCTAGCGCATCGTACGGACCCGAAGGGCAACGCCAGTGAAAAGTGGCCCCGATATTCGCCGGCGCGGCCCTGCGGGTCCGTCTGATCCGATGCGCCGGTCGAGAGAAGGAGCATCGGAATCGATCCCAAAAGTGGTGTCCACTTTTCACGTCCGAGGCTCTCGATCTGCTTCCCCTCACGGGGAATCATCTCTCTTCTTGGCCTCGCCACATTTTTTGACGGTGAACCGGATCCACTTCACCGAAAAATGCCCTGGGTCGTGAGACGCGACACAAGCTGGACGATCGGCTATGATGCGGGTGTCAGCACAAGAATAATGGCACTTGAAGAATGGCACTTGCCGTCGACCCAGGGGGCGATCAGGGAGGGTGTCGTGACGCGTTGGCAGCCCGATTCGAGTTTCTATCCATCCCCGCGCCTGGCCCAGAAAGCCCCGCCCGAGACCCTGGCCTACGTGGCCATGTTCGATCCGGACCGGCAGCAGCCCGACGGCATCGCGGTCGTCGATCTCGACCCCGCGTCACCATCCTATGCCCAGATCGTCGGGTCCGTGGCCATGCCCAACACGGGCGACGAACTGCACCATTTCGGCTGGAACGCGTGTTCCTCCTGCCTGTGCCCCAACATGCCTCACCCGCATGTGGAGCGGCGCTATCTCGTGGTGCCCGGGCTGCGCTCGTCGCGCATCCATATTCTCGATACGAAGCCTGATCCGCGCCATCCCACCATCGTGAAGGTGATCGAGCCCGAGGTGCTGGCCGAACGAACCGGATACACCCGGCCGCACACGGTGCATTGCGGGCCGGACGGCATCTATGTCACGGCCCTCGGCAATGCCGAGGGCAAGGCGCCTGGCGGCATCTTCATCATGGATCACGAGAGCTTCGAACCGCTGGGACGCTGGGAAGTCGACCGGGGGCCGCAACAGCTTGCTTACGACGGCTGGTGGCACCTCGGGTACGATACGCTGGTCACCAGCGAATGGGGAACGCCCGACACCTTCGAGAACGGCCTCATTCCCGAGATCCTGCTCGGCTCCCGCTACGGACGGCGCCTGCATTTCTGGGATCTTCTCAAACGCAAGCATCTGCAGGAAATCGATTTCGGCGAGGAGCATCAGCTCGTGTTCGAGCTCCGCCCGGCGCACAATCCGACGAAGGCTTACGGGTTCGTCAACTGCGTGATCAGCCTCAAGGATCTCTCCTCGTCGATCTGGACCTGGTATCGCGACGGCGATCGCTGGGCCGTGAAGAAGATCATCACCATCCCGGCCGAACCCGCCAGCCCGGACGATCTGCCCGACATGTTGAAGGGCTTCGGCGCCGTGCCGCCGCTCGTGACGGACATCGATCTCTCCATGGACGACCGGTTCCTCTACGTGTCCTGCTGGGGCACGGGCGACCTCCAGCAATACGACGTGTCCGACCCGTTGAATCCCCGGCTCACCGGCAAGGTTCGGATCGGCGGGATCGTCTCGCGCGCCACTCATCCCAAGGCAGCGAACGGGCATCTGACCGGCGGGCCTCAGATGGTCGAGATCAGCCGGGACGGGCGGCGGGTCTATTTCACCAACTCCCTCTACGGCCCGATCGACCAGCAGTTCTATCACCGCGGCTTCGAGGGCTGGATGGTGAAGTTGAACGCGGATCCGGAGGGCGGCATCTCGTTCGACGAGACCTTCTTCATCGAGTGGCCCAAGGGGCACCGGCCGCACCAGGTCCGTCTCGAGGGAGGCGATTGCTCGTCGGATTCCTACTGTTATCCATGAGAGGCGCAACGCGACTGGAACGCGACAGGCAATGAATACGCTGTCGTCCACTCTCTGGCCCTGGCTGGCCCTTGCCGGGCTCGGCGCCTTTCACGGCCTGAACCCGGCCATGGGCTGGCTGTTCGCCGTCGCGCTGGGCCTTCATCGGCAGAGCCGGTCCCTCGTGGTCCTGGCCCTTGCGCCCATCGCCATCGGGCATGCTGCGGCCGTGGGGGCCGTTCTGCTCGTGACGATCCTGTTCGGAACGGTTCTGGACGCGACCCTGCTCGGCCGCTGTGCCGGGATCCTCCTGTTGGTCTGGGCGGGCACGCACATGCTCGCCGGCCACCGAACCCCGGTGCGCATCGGAATGCAGACCGGACTGGCCGGCTTGGCATTGTGGTCCTTCATGATGGCCAGTGCTCATGGGGCGGGCTTCATGCTGATCCCGGCGCTCCTGTCGTTGTGCCTATCCTCCGGGATGGCCGGCGAGCTCACGGCCTCCACGTCCCTGCCGATCTCCGTTGCGGCGCTCGCCGTGCATACCGGAGCCATGCTGGCGGTGATCGGGGCCGTCAGCCTGATCGTCTACGACCAGGGACTCGCCTTCCTCCGGCGGGGCTGGATCAACCTGGATATCGTCTGGAGCGCCGTCCTGGCGGGTGGCGGCCTTCTTCTCCTGGCCACATGATGCCGGGCCTCGAAAAACCCGGTCGGCGAGCACCGAGGCCGACGCAGGCGCTGGCGGCTCGGCCCGGGCCGGGCTTGCCAATCCGGATGCGGGACGGCAATGTCGGCCCAGCTTGAACCTTCAGCGGGTGCCTGGCGGACTATCGTCTCGTCAGGCCTTAGGACACGGGGAGCGACCAGATCATGATCATGGACGATGGGAATGCCGGTGCCGGAGGCATCGACGAGGCCGCTCTGCGCGGGCGCCGGGCCGGACTTTTGAGCCGCCGGTCGTTTCTGATCGGCTCGGCGGTCAGCGTGGGCGCGGCGGGGCTCGCCGGCTGCGTGACCTCCGACGGGATGAGCTTCGCCGAGGCTTCGAAGGTCTACGGGCCGGTGCCCGAGGAGAAATTCCCGATCCCGGCGGTCGACGTCGCCAAGGTCGACCCGAAATATTATCGCAAAACCGTCCGTTACGACACCAAGGAGGCGCCCGGCACCATCATCGTCGACCCGGCCAATTACTACGTCTACCGGATCGAGGACGACGGATACGCCACCCGTTACGGTGCCAATGTCGGACGCGACGGGTTCCGGTGGAGCGGTGACGCGTATGTCGGACGCAAGGCCGAATGGGCGACCTGGACCCCGCCCAAGGAGATGATCCGGCGCCAGCCGGAGGCGGCCAAATACGCCCGCGGCATGCCTGGCGGCCTCGACAACCCGCTCGGGGCCCGCACGCTCTATCTCTATCAGAACGGCGCCTACACGCTCTACACGATCTATGCCAGCAGCGATGCCGAATCGATCGGGACGGGCATCACGAGCGGGTGCGTCGGACTGCTCAGCCAGGACATGATCCACCTCTATTCGAGAACACCGGTCAAGACGAAGGTGGTCGTCCTGCCGGCATAGAGACCGCGTCGTCCGCGATCCGGGCGCTGTCCGAGCGGGCAGCGCAGACGGGCCGCCGAGGGACGGAGCCGTGACGCGCGCTTCGGCCGCGACGGCGGACGGGGAAAAGTCCGCGCCCTCCGCACGCAGCAGAAGCAGGGCGCGCATCGCGGCGGGACGCACGGGCCGCACAATGGGCAGGCGGACCGTCGCGGCTGGCCCGCCTCGCGGGCCGGGGACATGGGCGAAAGCGAGGCCTCGCCCCGTCCTCGGCGGCACGGGTTGACCCGTTCGGGAGAATGCATTGGGATTGGCTCCTCCGAGGCGCTCGCGGACCTGCCATGACACCGGTACTCATCAGTCTCCTGACCTTCGTCGCCGTGGCATGCGGGGCCCTGATCGGCCTCGGGTTGGCCCCCAGGCTTCCCCAGACCCACCTCACCGGCGACGGGCGAACCGCCGTGTCGGTCGTGATGGCCGTGGTCGGAACGCTGACCGCCCTCGTGATCGGCCTCATGATCAGCACCGCCAGTTCGGCCTTCAGCGCCCGGGTGAACGCGGTCGAGACGCTGGCCATGGACATCGTCAAGCTCGACAGGGTGCTGCGACGGTACGGCCCCGACACCGACGGCACCCGCGACCTCGTCGGGCGCTATGCCGCCATGAAGGCCGACGAGCTGACGCGCCGGGCCGAGGACGCGACACCGTCGGCCGCCGCATTGGCGCTGCTCGAGACGATCGACGACCAGGTGACGCGGCTGCAGCCCGCCGACGACCGCGGGCGCAGGCTCAAGGAGCAGGCGATCGGACTTCTCGAGGCCATTTCGGAGGCGCGCTGGCTGCTCGCGGAGCAGGCCGACATCACGGTCCCGCCGCCCTTTCTCATCCTGGTCATCCTCTGGCTGTCGCTTCTGTTCGCCAGCTTCGGGCTGTTCGCCCCCCGCAACGCGACGGTGGTGGCGTTCCACATCCTTGGGGCTGCGGCGATCTCCGGCGGCATCTTGATGATCCTCGAACTCGGCACGTCGACCCAGGGGCTGGTCCGCGTGCCGGTCGCGCCGCTGGAAGCCGCCGCAGAGCAGCTCAAGACGAGCAAACAGGCGGTGGCGGCGCCCCGGCACCCCGAGCACCAGGTCCTCCAGCCGTGAATCGGCACCGATCTCGGGTCCATGGCGCCTCCAGATCGACCAACGGGAGCGCACAGACGATGATCTCCGGCGCCAGGTGAGCGACAGTCGCGTCGCCGTGATCGCCTTCAGGCGATCGGTCGCTTTGCCGCCCGCCATCAGATCGGCGCTGCATCCGATGCGATCGATGAGCGGGCGTGTCCGGCTCCAGGTCGAAACGGCCATGGACCTGTTGGTCCGGGCGGCGGATTTGTCGGCAATCCTCTCTGAGGACGGAACAGGTTGAGATCTGACCGTGTGCGGCGGCCTGCCACCGAGCCTGCGCCTCGTCATGGGAGAGGGCTCATGGGAGAAGGCTCATGGGAGAAGGCTCATGGGAGAAGGCTCGACCTGAGGCTCTCGCCCGCCTGTCGACGCCGGCGGTGACGCCCGCCCCCGTCGAAGTCCACAACAATGTCCGCTGGGTCAGCCTCCTATGGCGATCCCGGCCGGAGGACGCAAGAGCTCCTTCCGCACCGGGCACGGCAGGCGGAACGCCCCGGCGGGACCCCGCGTTGGCACAGCACCGCTTCCGGACGACCGGGTCCCTCGGCGGGTCCCATCCCGCGCGAGGCTTCGGTCCGCGCTGCTCATGGAGTCACATGCAGGATCGTTCAGACACAGCCCGCCTGACGACCGGCACCCGCGGTTCCTCCGGGTGCGCGGGCACGGTCAGAATCGGCACTGCGGCCTGGAGCATCCCGAAGGAGCATGCAGCGCCCTTCCCGGCGACGGGAACCCACTTGGAGCGCTATGGCGCCGTCTTCAACGCCGTGGAAATCAACTCATCGTTCTATCGCGCCCATCGGCCGGCCACCTATGAGCGCTGGGCGGCGTCGGTGCCGGACGGTTTTCGCTTCGCCGTGAAGGTCCCGAAGGCCATCACCCACGAGCGTCGTCTGGAGGACGTGGGCGACCTGCTGGACCGGTTCCTGTCCGAGGTGAACGGTCTCGGCCCCAAGCTCGGCCCGCTGCTGGTTCAGATGCCGCCGAGCCTGAGATTCCAGACCGGGATCGCCGACCGGTTTCTGGATGACCTCAGGAGCCGGGCGGAGGGCGGCATCGTCTGCGAGCCCCGACATGGCTCCTGGTTCACTCCGGACGTCGAGTCCCTGCTGATCGAGCTTCGGATCGCCCGTGTGGCGGCCGACCCGGCGCCTGTTCCCGGAGCCGACGAGCCAGGCGGGTGGCGTGAGCTGTCCTACTATCGCCTGCACGGCTCGCCGCGGATCTATTACTCGGCCTACAGCGAAGACTATCTGGCAGGCCTCGCGCAGGTGCTGGCGCGGGATACCGCCACGGGCGCGAAAACCTGGTGCATCTTCGACAACACGGCGGCCTTCGCGGCAACCGATGATGCCATCAAGACGCTACGGCTCATGGAAGCCGGCCGAGCGCCCCGATGACGACGGGGCGGATGACCATCGCTGTGGCGCGACCTCTCCCACGTCATGGCCGGCCTTGTGCCGGCCATCCCGATCCGGTGGGGTGCGGCGCTTCTCCGAGCGGGATCACCGGGACGAGCCCGGTGATGACGTGGAGGGTAGAGACGGCCATCCCGATTCTCCGATGCTCATTCCTTGAAGCGGCGCATGGTTCGGGTCACGAGCGTGGCCCGCTTTCGTGCGCACGATGCGCCGATCAAGAGGAAAGCATCGGATGGATCCCAAAAGTGCAAGTCCACTTTCGGGTCCGATGCTTTAGGCTCCAGCGGATTGTTTCACGGTCCGGACCGCTTCAGCGGCATCGACGAGACCAGCGCCGAAAAAGACCTTAGGATCGGCCTTCGCCTCGGCCTGGCCGTTCATCGGATCGGGCTCGAATGCGGATCCGCGCGACTTGCCGCCGCCTCCACTCTGGAGCCGGTCCGGGCGCATGTTCGCAGCGCGCATCAGGATCATCTTGGCCTCGATCCCCGTCAGCCGAGCATCACGCCCGGCGCGCGCCTTGTGGGCCCTGCTCATGAGAGCCACAACACCGGCGGTCAGCCCAGCCGCCGCAGAGGTGCCGCCGAAGCCGGTATAGTAGCCTCCGGCGAAGCCCGGGTTGTTCTCAGGCGGCAGGTTGGCGACATAGGGCACGCTCCCGCCGGCATATCCCCAGGCCCCCGGCAGGTCGGTGGTGGCAATCGTGTAGTGGCTGTAGGGAATCTCACGGTGGGAGCCCAGCCCATACGGGTGGAGTTTCGTCGCCGGGTTGCCCCAGTCGATACGAGCCTGATGTTCGTTGTAGATTTCTCCGTCGTTGGACGGTGCGACCACGGTCAGGCCCATTCCGTAATTGCTGTAGCCGGCGCGGCGGCCATCCGCGTTCACGGCCCCCACGGCAATGATGCCATTGGACTCCCGACCGTCGGGTTCCTTCTCGCCTGCCAGACAGGCCGGATAGATGAGCTGGCTCTCGCCGGAATTCCCGGCCGCGCAGACGATGGGAATTTTTTTGCTGACCGCGATGAGAAGCTTTTTCAGGATCGTCCATTCGTCCGGTGCTGTCCCGCTGTCGCGACGGGTCGTCCCGGACGGACTGTCGTTCCGGCACTCCTGCGCGTTCTGCGCCTTCGTCACCGTCAGGATCCCACGGGTCGGATCCGGAATGTCCCTGGGCAGGAGGATCACGTCCGAACCGATCTGATACGCGTAGAGAAGTGCCGCCATCAGCGGCCACGGATCCTCGTCGAAAGACGTCTTGATCGGGACGAGCGTGGAGAATGGATCGACCCCGACATAGGGAACGACATTGTCCCGGATTCTCAGCGACCGCCCGTCGGGCCGCTCCACGAAATCGTGCAGGGAAACGGGTTCGACCATGCGACCGCCTGCCATGTGCACCAAGCCCGGATCGCCGACCGCCAGACCGGCGACGGCGGTTCCATGGGACGGCAAGGCGGCGTCGAGGGTCTCCGTCATATGGAGCACGCCATTGGATGCCCGAAGCTTGTCAGCGAAGGAGATCAGCGCCGTCTTTTCGTCCTCGGAGAAGAGATCCAGGTCCAGGCCTTCGATCTTCAGATCACGAAAGAACGGAAGCTCCTTCTCCGGCTTCAGGTCCCCGTTTGTGTCGATGCGGACCCTGCGAGCCCCGTATCGATGGGTGACCAGGTCGATGGCCCGGTTCATATCGACCTGCATCAGGTTGGGGTGGTGATGCCCGACCCCGACGTCGATCATCGCAATCGTCGTTGGATGATGGGCCTCGGAGCCGTGATCCGCATCGAGATCATCCCACACCGATCCGACGATGTCGGGACAGGGCGATCCATCCACGCGTTCCGCGCGAAGGACGCCGAGCACGCAGAGATGCCAAAGATAGTAGTATGGCGGGTAAGGCTTGTCGTCATGCGCCGGGGCATGAGGGACATGATCGGCAGAGCTTCGATATTGATCACTCATGATCGATTCTCCATGGCGCGACTGGTCAGATCCACTCCTCACGGGCCCTGCCGAGCATGTCGGCGCATGCCTCGACCAGATACGGCAGAAAGCGTCGGGCCAGGTGCTTTCCGGCCTGCGTGTCGCTGGGATAGTGAAGTCCGGCCCACTCGCGGTTTCCCGCAACGCGCTGAGCCGCGTTGAAGAGTTCAGCCGACCCCGGATGCTCGGGAAGAAGGGAGCTGAAGGCGTATGCGATCGAGAAACACTGGAAAGCGTGATTGCTCGGGTAGGACGAGTGGCCGGGGTTGGGCAGCATCGGTCTCACCCGCGGATCGAACTGGTTGGGCCGCGCGCGGCCGAAGCGGTCCTTGTAGATCAGGCCGACATATTCGCACAGAGCGAGAATCGTGAAGAACAGGCTGTACGTGGCCGCATAGCCGTGCTGCCCTTCGATGCTGAGAGGACGGGTGAAAGCCGTGAGGTCCAGCGTGGCTTCGAGGAGGATGTCGGGGCGTCGGCGCTCCCTCTCCTGGAGATCATTTTGCAGGGCGAGCAGTTGCTCGATCTCGAAACGGGTGCGATCGGGTCCGGGTGGGGCCTCGATATCGATGCACTCCCATACGAAGCGGCGCAGCGGCGCGCCGAGCGGTCCCGTCCCCTGGTGGAGCCGGCGCAGTTCGAGCGCCGGGAGAAGGGCTTCCTCGAAGCCGCCCCCTGCCGGCGCCAGAGCTTTGTTCTTGTTCAAGGAACCTTTGTTGAAGGTCGATTTGTTCTTGTTGAGGATCGATTTGTTCAAGACCGAACGGTTCATCGTCGCGAAACTCGGACCCGCGGAGGGCTCGACGAGCGGCAGTTCGAGGTCTCCTTCGGGCTGCCGCGCGCTTGGGGACGCACTCGTCCGGGCCGGAATGTCGAACGGGACGAGCGTTCCGCCCCGGACAACCCATCGATGCCGATTGAGGAAGTTCGCAAATCGAGCCGATGGGCCATCCGCTTTCATCTTCGAGTCAACCATCTGCTCCTCCCGGAATAGGTTGCGATCAGGTCGTCACACGGCGCACCCCTGCCTTGATCAGCCCCTCGATGAATGCCGCTCCCCCTTCGGAGCGAAGCAGCGGATACTGCGCATCGCGGAGAGCTTCGATGGAAAAGTCCGGCTCGACCGCTTTCAGCCGGGCCAGGATGTCCTGGGATGCTTCCTTGTCTCCAAGATGAGCGTAGCTCGACACGAGGTAGCGCAGGATCGAGTTGAACTGCGGCCGATCCTCCATCACCATCCGTCCGACGCGGACTGCCTCCTGGTGTCGTCCCGACAGGGACGCCGTGATGCAGCAGGATGTATCGAAGTAGAAGCGGTACGGACTGGATGTCCCGAGCTCCCGCGCCCATTGCGCGCAGCGCAATCCTGTCTCGGGGCGTCCTATATAGGCATGAAGCATCGAGTAGAGATCCCAGCTCAAGGGCTGGGTCGGATTGATCCTGATCGCCCGCTCGAAGAGATTCGCCGCAATGTCGTATTCGCCGAAAAGGTAGGAATGCGTATGGCCGACCAGCGCCAGCGTCAGGGCATTCTGGGAATCGAGCGCCAGAGCCTTGTGGCTGAGGAACTGAGCTTCCTCGAGCAGGGGACGGACATTGTGGGAGAACCGCTGCCCGACACGGAACGTGAGGAGAAAGGCGAGCCAGGCATAAGCCTGCGAGGACGGCGCCAGCTCGATGGCGGAACGAAGGATTGTCTCGGCCTGGTCCAGGTCATCCTTCGACAACCGGAAGATCCGGTCGATGGCGGAGAGAACAAGCGCGGAACCCGACAGGTCCTCGCCATCCCTTGACGGGCTCTGAACGAGAATCTTCAGAACGCCGTCCACGGCGCGCCGTATGATCGGAGCCACGAGAGACAGATGGTCCGTTTCCTGCGAGCGCGCGGAGACATGCTCGCTGTCGACCCAGATCAGCGAACGGTCGGAGGCTCTTTGCACGCAGAGCGTGACCTGAATGGCTCCGTTCGAACCGGTCGCCCGACATTGGAAGAGGAACCGGGTCTGAACGAGTTCGGGCACAGGGTCACCGGCACCGACCGCCCTGCCCGCGCCGTCGCCCGCCGGGGCAATGGACGACCAGAGGTCCGTGACACCGACCTCTCCGGTCTCGAGCAGGCTTTTGGCAACGAGTTCGTTGACCCGGTCGCCCAGGCTGATCGGCACGTTTCCCACGGCAATCGCAGGAAGAATTCCGATATGGACGCGTGTCGCGGCCTTCGGGATCGCCGTCTCGGTACGCTGCGATGGAGCATTGTTCCCATGAACGAACGCGTGGCTCGGCAGGCGGCTTCGCTTTCCCTGGGCTCCCGCCTCGATGGCCTCCATCCGGCTCGCCCAGAACTGACGCTCCAGGCTCAGCCATTCCTCGAATTCCGGATCGCCGATATCGATCCCTTCCAGCAGCTCGCGGTCCGGGCCGGCCGACGCCACGTCAAGATCGCTGCCCTCGCTGGTCTCTGTCGCCCGGATGTCGGTCCACACGCGGTCGAGATCGAGAGAAACCGTGTTCTTGTCGGCATTCAGGATATCCTGCGCCAGCGGACCGAGCGCTTTGCGCAATTCGGTGAGGGCCTGCCGGAGACTGGCACTGGCCTGCTCCTCCTGACGATCGCTCCAGAGCTTGTCGCGCAGCCACACGCGGCTGCGGGCGCCCCGCGGAGCAAGCGCCAGCATCGCAACCAGCGCCTGGACCTTCTGCCCCCGCGGCGTCCTGACCGTGCCCGCGCCGTCCTGGACTGTCAGGGGACCCAAGAGAAATATTCGGCATAACGGGTCGGCTCGGTGGCTGTTCATGGCCAATGCCTCTGCCGTTGGAAGCAATGACGAAAAGGATAGGTGCGCTTTCGAATCACCGCAAGAAAAAGCAACGCTGGAGCATCGGACCCAAAAGTGAGGTTGCCCATCCGGGTCTGTCGCTCCACCACGGTATAACATCTGGCGCGCCGGCCATATCATTCTGGCTGCTCGATCTGGATGAATGCCACCACGGCACTCTTCACCGCGGCCGTAAGAGGCGCGTGAGCCCATCGTGAAATCGTACCAAATGCCGGACATTTTCTCCGGCCGGTCGATGAAGTTCACGCGTCGGTCACGATCCGATGACACCGGAAGGGCATGGTAGCGACAGAACGCAGGACAAGACCGCCCTGCGGGCATGAAGCCAACACCGACTGGGATCCATCCCGGGAGGATGCCATGACCCTGACCTTTCTCGATCCCCGCTCCGGCCGGCGGGTCACCATCACGGTGCCGGACGGTCCTCCGCCCCCTGAGGATGTGCCGAAGCAACCCTCGATGCGCCCGGGAGAGCACCGGCTGTGTCGACCCTTCGGAGAAGCGACATGACGCCGGCCCAGGGCTGCCGGACCAAAACCGCCGCAACCGGGCGCCTTGCCGGGGAGCGGCGCCCGCCGCCAGAGCATCGGACCCAAAAGCGGACCCAGGTTTGGGATCGGATCCGATGCTCCGCTCTTGGCCGGCGCATCATGCGAAAAACCGGGTCCACTTTTTCGCATGATGCGCCAAGGCTCCGGACGGAGCCTCGGGCCGTCGCGCGCCGATGGCGTCGCCGCGCGGTGGCCGCGCACAGGACCGGGCGTCAATCAGGAGAGTTCCATGCCCCGTTTCTATGACACCTGCGCCGGACCCATCGACGGTCTCTATCTGCCCCCCATCGCCTGGGCCGTGCTCCAGCGGGAGGGGATCCACACCCTCGAGCAGCTCGCGGGCCTTGCCGACCGGCTCGAGCATGTCGAAGGGATCGAGCCCAGGATGGCGGAAGTGATCCGGGAGGCCCTCGCCCGTGTCGCATCGCCCGAAGAGCGGGTCTTTCGCGAGATGCCGCTGGGTGCCATTGGCCCATGGTGCGCGTAATCCCGATCACGGCGAGCCTTTCACCGGTGAGCGGCCGGTTCCAGCGTCCGATCCGGCCCGTCAATCCAGGCCGGCACGGGCCAGCCCCTCGACCAGGCGCGCCCGGTCCTCGGCGCGGACGAAACACGATGTTGCCCCGACCCAGGCCCGTGAGATGTCGGGGACGAGCGACTTGAGCCGTCCGAGCAAATCCGTGGCGGCCTCCCGGTTGCCCATAAGCCCGGCACAGGTCGTGCCGATGACCAGCGGATAGACGTGGCCGGACCGCAAGCGATGCGCCTCCCGGGCATACCTCAATCCAAGCTCGTAATTCGCGCCCTGGAAATAGGCCATCGCGTAGTAGAACTGAAAGTCGCCGAGAAAAGCCTCGCGCGGGCTCAGCCTGAGGGCGTAGTCGATGCAGGGAATGGCATCCGCCGCGCGGCCCCCGTTGGCATGCACGAGTCCCAGCTGGCCGTGCGCGAACGCGGAGTTGGGGTTGATCGCGACCGCCTGGCTGATCGCCGCCATCCCCAGGGCATCGTCACGCGTCGCATAGGCGGTCATCGTCTGCGCGAGGTAGGCCCACGGTTCCTTGTCGTCGGCAGCAATGGCCTGCCGGACGACATCCCTGGCAAGGGCCAGGGCGTATCCCATGTCCTCCCATCCCTGGAACGCGCGCCACATCATGATCCAGCCCTTCATGGCGAGCGCCTGGGCATAGTCGGGAGCCAGTCCGATGGCCCGATCGAGCAGGGGGAGCATCTTCCAGCTGCTCTCCTCGGACAATTGGGAACAGAGGAACGCCGCCCGCACGACACATTCCCACGCGTCGAGGCCTTGATGCGGCTTGAGCCTTTCGCGGGCATGCTCCGCCGCCATGAGTTCCGGCCCGATGCGGCCGACGACGCTTGCGGTGATCTCGTCCTGAATGACGAAGATGTCGCCGAGGTCGCCGTCGTACCTCTCGGCCCAGAGATGGGCTTCGGAGGCCGCATCGATGAGCTGCGCCGTGACCCTGACGCGGTTGCCGGATGTGCGGACGCTCCCCTCGAGGACATAGCGGATGCCGAGTTCACGCCCTATGGCGCGCACGTCCACGGGCTTTCCCCTGAAGGTGGACATCGTGTTGCGGGCGATGACGAAGAAGCCTTTGAGCTTCGACAGCGCCGTGGTGATGTCCTCGGTCAGTCCGTCGCTGAAGAAGTCCTGCTCCGGGTCCGTCCCCATGGTGCTGAACGGCAGCACGGCAATGGACGGTCGGTCCGGGAGTGCGTGCCTGGGCGATGCCGTTCGTGCGGTCTTCCTTTCCAGAAGGGCGCGGTACAGCCGCACCGGCCGCTCCAAGTTCTTGAGCGCGCGTTCGCCCAGGTACTCGTAGTCGCAGTCAAGCTTGCCCTGGAGGTGGTCGTACGCGGTGCCGGAAATGCAAAGGCCGCCCGGATCCGCCAGGGGCTGGAGGCGGGCCGCGATGTTGACGCCGTCGCCGTAGAGATCCCCGTCAGCCTCGCGGATCACATCACCGAGATTGATGCCGATCCGGAAGACGATGCGTCGCTCCGTCGGGATGGCGGCCTGGTTCTCGGCGACGCTCTTCTGGATGGCGACCGCGCACGCGACGGCATCGACGACCGAGCCGAACTCAACGAGCGCGCCATCGCCCATCAGCTTGACGATACGGCCCTGATGCTCGGCCAGCAGCGGATCGATCACCTCCCGGCGCAGCGCCTTCAGGGCCGACAGCGTCCCGGCCTCGTCATGCTCGACGAGGCGGGAATAGCCGACGACGTCGGCGGCCAGGATCGCGGCCAGCCGACGCTCCGCTCTCGCCGTTGCCATGGCTGTGTCTCCCTCGGGAGATCCGCCGGATGAAGCCCGGGCGACTGACGCGACACGCACCGCCCGGCGGCCCGGCACCGCGACCGTGCCAGTTCATGATACCACCGGGGCGGCCATGTGGCGACGCTTCACGGGAATGCCGCCTTCGACGACAACAGGTCCGCGAAGCGGTCGCTGCAAAGATCTGTCGCAGCCCCTCGTTTCAGGATTTCCCCGGTGAAATCTCAGGTGTTCACCGGATATCGGTTTCCCGCCACGGAGCTAAGCTCACCTCGAAGCAGAACGGCCCGGGCAACAGGGCCGGCGCAAGCGAAGGACTCGCGAAGGACTCGCCGAAGGGAGACCTTGCCATGACAATGGCCGAGCTGACGGCGGCGCTCGCGTCCGCCCTGCCCTTCCTTTCCGCTGCAGAGGCCGCGCCCACGCGTCCGCGCGGCGTCGTTGCGAGCGCGTCTGTGCGGATGGGACCTGTCGACCGGGCACGATGGGGCCCGAGCGGCGGCGGGCTTCGTGACCGCGGCGGCCCTCCGCCGGCTCCCGGCTGCGGCTCGCACGACACCGATCCCCGACGAACCCGCGGCTTCCGGGACGTCTGTCCGCGCTGACACACAGGAGAACCACATGGATCTGCACAACAGCCAGAACATCCACCGCTGCGTGGCCGAGGGCATCGGCACCTTCTGGCTCACCTTCGCCGGCTGCGGCAGCGCGGTGATCGCCGCCGCCTTTCCCGACGTCGGCATCGGGCTGCTCGGCGTCTCGCTCGCGTTCGGGCTGTCCGTGCTCACCATGGCGTATGCCATCGGGCACATCTCCGGCTGCCACCTCAACCCGGCGGTGACCGTCGGCCTGGCGGCCGGCGGGCGCTTTCCCAAGCAGGACATCCTGCCCTATGTGGTCTCGCAGGTGATCGGCGCCGTGGTCGCGGCGGCGGCGCTCTACGCCATCGCCACCGGCTCCCCGACGTTCGACCTCGCCAAGGGCTTCGCAGCCAACGGCTATGGGGCCCATTCGCCCGGCCAGTACAGCATGATCTCGGGCTTCATCGCCGAGGTGGTGCTGACCATGATGTTCCTGTTCATCATCATGGGGGCGACCCACGGCAAGGCGCCGGCGGGCTTCGCCCCCATCGCCATCGGGCTCGGCCTCACCCTGATCCACCTCGTGGGCATCCCGATCACCAACACGTCCGTGAACCCCGCCCGCAGCACCGGCCCGGCCCTGTTCGCCGGCGGCTGGGCCCTGGCGCAGCTCTGGATGTTCTGGGTCGCGCCCCTGATCGGTGGGGCCATCGGCGGGATCCTCTACCGCTGGCTCAGCGAGGAGCCATCCGCCCAGGTCACCGGCGTCACGCCCGCCGCACCGGCCGAGTAGCGACGGGGTCTGCCATGACGCTCCTCGAGCATGAGACGCTTCCGCTCCGGACCAGCCCGCCCCATGCGGACATGATCTGGGTCGCCGGCGGAACATTCCGCATGGGATCGGACCGACATTACCCCGAGGAGGCTCCCGTCCATCGCGTCACCGTCGATGGCCTCTGGATGGATCGGACGCCGGTCACCAATCGGCAGTTCCGGGAGTTCGTCCGCGCGACCGGCCATGTGACCATGGCCGAGCGGAAGCCCGATCCCAAAGACTACCCCGGGGCTCTCCCCCACATGCTGAAGGCCGGCTCCCTTGTGTTCAAGCCGCCCAGAGGGCCCGTGGACCTGCGCGACTGGAGCCGGTGGTGGAAGTTCCGGTTCGGCGCCACCTGGCGGCAACCGACGGGTCCGGGCTCATCGATCGCCGGTCTCGACGACCATCCGGTCGTGCACGTGGCCTACGAGGACGCCCAGGCCTATGCGCGCTGGGCCGGCAAGGACCTTCCGACCGAGGCGGAGTGGGAGTTCGCGGCCCGCGGCGGGCTCGATGGCGCCGAGTTCGCCTGGGGCGAGGAATTCACCCCCGGCGGACGGCACATGGCCAACACCTGGCAGGGCGCCTTCCCGGGTCAGAATCTGGCGAGCGACGGCTATGAGCGCACCTCGCCCGTGACGGCCTTCCCGCCCAACGGCTACGGCCTGCACGACATGATCGGCAACGTCTGGGAGTGGACGTCGGATTGGTACGCCTCGCAGCATCCCGCCGATGCCGCCAAGGCGTGCTGCATCCCGGAGAACCCACGCGGCGGACGCGAGGCCGACAGCTACGATCCTCGGCAGCCGCAGGTCCGGATCCCCCGCAAGGTGCTCAAGGGCGGATCGCACCTGTGCGCGCCGAACTACTGCCGCCGCTACCGTCCGGCGGCGCGGCACGCGCAGCCCGTCGACACCTCGAGCAGCCACATCGGCTTCCGGTGCGTGGTTCGCGGGCGGGAGGCGCGATGATGGCCGACGCGGCGACGCCCACGCAGGTGTTCCTGGCCCGGCTGGTGGTCATCGTGGCGGCTCTCCTCCTCGGGCTCGGCCTGTACTGGTACGGAGGCTCGGCGGAGGTCCACCGGCGGATCTGGAGCGACATGGCCGCCCGCCCGGGCGGCCCGATGACCTTCCGCTTCGTCCTTCAGCCTTGCATGGCCGCCCTCGCGGCCTACCGCGACGGATCCAGGGACGCGCGCCTCGGACGATCTCCCTATCTCTGGTCGGTGATCACCGGTTCGGATGGAACCGCCGGGCGCCTGTGGGAAGGCCTGGTCGCGACCGCGCGGATCCTGCTCCTGGGCCTCGTCATGGACGGGATCTACCAGACGACCGTGCTCGGCACCTTCTATCCGGGCGAAATGGTGCTCATCGCGGTCCTGCTCGCCTTCCTTCCCTATGTGCTGCTGCGCGGGCCCATCGCACGTCTCGTGAGCTGGTGGAACGCCCGGCATGGGGACTCCTCTCCACCAACGGGTTCGAAGAGGTGACGTGTCATGGCCCCTGCCCCCGGGACAACACCGGTCACGGCGCAGTCCGATTCGGATCGGATCTCCGTCGAGCTGTCCTCGCGCCGAACCGGCATGTCGTTCCAGCGCACGCGGATGAGCGCCGACCGGACGCTGATGTCGGTGCTGCGCACATCGCTGTCGCTGATCAGCTTCGGCTTCACGATCTACCAGGTGTTCGAGAAGCTCCGGGAAGCCGGAACGATCACGCATGCGGCGGCGCCGCGCAACTTCGGCGTCGCCCTGGTGCTGCTCGGCATCGGGATGCTGGTCATCGGGATCGTCTACCACGTCCGGTTCATGATCGGCCTGCGCGAGGAGCGCGAGGCGATGAAAGCCGCCGGCCTCGTCCATGGGGAGAGCCGCTTTCCGGTCTCGCTGACGCTGCTGACCGCCATCGTGCTCCTCCTCATCGGCGTGGCGGCCGTCATCAGCATGCTCTTTCAGGCCGGGCCGTTCGGGTGACGAGGCACCGGCCCGGCCGGTCGGGACACCTTCGTGTCGAGGGAGCCGACCATGCCGCAAGAGCCTGGATCGACCATCACGCCGGCACCGAGGTCATGTGCCGCGCGCCGGCAAGGCGCCTAGCTCCCGCTCCACGGCTTCATGTTGATCACATGAGCGAGCGACTCGAACCGCCTGCCGCAGGCCAGGTGGTAGTCGCCGGTCAGCCCCTTGGATCCGTCCGGGTCGTTCTGGAACTCCACCCTGGTCTGACGCTCGCTCGGCAGGATCGGCCGCTTGCAGGCCTGGCACGACGGACCGCCTCGTCCGCCGCCAGCGAAACACTTGTCATCGAGAAACACGCCACTCTCCGAAATCGTCACGCGCCACGTCCGTCCGCGCCACAAAGGCCGCGGTTCGAGAGGCAAGCCGGGATGCCGGCTCCCAACAACGATGCGCCGGGGCTCTTGTTCCGACCCTGCCGGAGTCGCATGGCAGGACAATACTCAGTTGCGTCAGAACCTTACAGGGAGAAGCAATGTCATGGCTAAGTCACCCAAAGGCAACAAGCCGAACATCCTCGTCATCTGGGGCGACGACATCGGCATCTCGAATTTGAGCTGCTACTCGCACGGCCTGATGGGCTACAAGACTCCCAACATCGACCGTCTGGCCGAGGAAGGCATGATGTTCACCGACTCCTACGGCGAACAATCCTGCACCGCCGGACGCTCCTCCTTCATCACGGGCCAGAGCGTCTACCGCACGGGACTGTCCAAAGTCGGCATTCCCGGCGCGCCCATCGGCATGTCGGACAAGATCGTGACCATCGCGGCGCTGCTGAAGGAACAGGGCTACGCCACCGGCCAGTTCGGCAAGAACCATCTCGGCGACCTCAACTCCATGCTGCCGACCAACCACGGCTTCGACGAGTTCTTCGGCAACCTGTACCATCTCAATGCCGAGGAAGAGCCGGAGATGGACGATTACCCATCGGAGAAGGACTTTCCGCAGTTCCGCAAGATGTTCGGACCGCGCGGGGTCATCCGGTCGTGGGCGACCGACAGGGACGACCCGACCGAGGAGCCGCGCTGGGGCCGCGTCGGCAAGCAGAGGATCGAAGACACCGGGCCGCTCAATCGCAAGCGCATGGAGACGGTCGACGAGGAATTCGCCGCCGCGGCCAAGGATTTCATCAAGCGGCAGCAGGACGCCGGCAAGCCGTGGTTCGTGTGGCTGAACACGACCCACATGCATTTCATCACCCATACGAAGCCCGGGAGCCGCGGTCAGGCCGGACGCTGGCAATCCGGCTATCACGACACCATGATCGATCATGACAAGCTGGTGGGCGACGTCCTCGACTACCTCGATGAGCTCGGCATCGCGGACGACACCTTCGTGCAGTACTCGACCGACAACGGCCCGCACCGCAATTCCTGGCCGGATGCCGGCACGACGCCCTTCCGCAGCGAGAAGAACACCAACTACGAAGGCGCCTTCCGCGTGCCGCTGATCGTGCGCTGGCCGGGCAAGATCGAGGCCGGCTCCATCAGCAACGAGATCGTGCAGCATCACGACTGGCTGCCGACCTTCCTGGCCATGGCCGGCGATCCGGATGTGGTCGAGAAGCTGAAGAAGGGCCATCGGGCCATCGGACGCACCTACCGGAACCACATCGACGGCTACAACCTGCTGCCGTACCTGACCGGCGAGCAAGAGAAGAGCCCGCGCAACTTCTACTTCTATTTCAGCGACGACGGCGACATGCTGGCGGTCCGCATGGACAACTGGAAGATCGTCTTCATGGAGCAGCGCACCGCAGGCACGCTGGCCGTCTGGCGCGACCCGTTCACGCGGCTGAGGGCGCCGGTCATCTACAATCTGCGCACCGACCCGTTCGAGTTCGCCACGGTCACCTCGAACACCTACAACGACTGGATGTTCCGCCACGCGTACCTGATCTATGCGGTGCAGGCGGTCGCGGCGAAGTTCGCCGAGACCTTCAAGGACTTCCCGGCCATCCAGAAGCCGAACACCTTCACCATCGACGACGCCATGGCCAAGATGTCGGAGGCTGCGACGGGAGACTGACCGATCATCCGCTCTCCGCCGGGCGAGGCCTCGCCCGGCGGAGAGCGACACGCTGTGGGAGAAGCAGGCATCGCGGGTGGAGGCGGCGATGAAGGAATGGCTGGTCACGGTCACGGAATACTCCGTTCTCCTCATCGACACGATCGCGCTCGCCATCGTGCTGTTCGGCACCCTGGAGGCGTTCCTGGCAGGCTTTCGCGCGATGCTGACCGGGCAAGCGACGAACATCGAGCGCCGCGAGGTCTGGCTGCGGTACGCCCGCACCCTGGTGGCGGGCCTGACCTTCCAGCTCGGGGCCGACATCATCGAGACATCGGTCACGACCGGCTGGGAGGCGGTCGCTCGGCTCGGCGCCGTCGCGGTGATCCGCACCTTCCTGAACTTCTTCCTGGAACGGGACCTGACCGAGATCCGCGAACTCCAGCACGAACGCGCCAAGGAGCGCATGCGGGAACCGACAGGAGCCTAGAATGATCCGACGCCACCTGCTCTCGCTGCTCGGAGCGGGCCTGCTGGCCCTCTGGACATCGCCCGCACCCGTTCAGGCGCAATCCCCCGCATCGGACCCGCTGCCGTCCTGGAGCGACACGGCTCCGAAGCGGGCGATCGTCGACTTCGTCGCCCGCGTCACCCGGGAGGGCGGGCCGGACTTCGTCGCCGTCGAGGATCGGATCGCCACCTTCGACAACGACGGCACCCTCTGGGCCGAGCAACCGGTCTACTTCCAGGTCGCCTTCGCCCTCGACGAGGTGAAGCGCCTCGCGCCGCGGTTTCCCGAGTGGAAGGACAAGGAACCGTTCCGGTCCGTCGTCGAGGGCGACCTGAGAGCCCTCCTGACGGCGGGAGAGAAGGACCTTCTGGAGATCATGTCGGTCACCCATTCGGGCATGACCACGGCGGAGTTCATGAAGGCGGCGACCGACTGGCTCGCCACGGCACGCCATCCGACGAAGGGGCGTCTCTACACCGACCTGGTGTACCGGCCGCAGATCGAACTTCTCGGGTACCTGAGGGCGAACGGGTTCAAGACCTTCATCGTCTCGGGCGGCGGCGTCGAGTTCATGCGGGCCTTCGCCGAGCGGGTCTACGGCATTCCACCGGAGCAGATCGTGGGCTCGTCCGGCGTGACGAAGTTTCAGATCGGCCAGGACGGCAAGCCCGTTCTCCTGAAGGAGCCGGAGGTCGCGTTCATCGACGACGGCCCGGGCAAGCCCGTCGGCATCGACCGCTTCATCGGCCGCCGGCCGATCTTCGCCTTCGGCAATTCGGACGGCGACCTCCAGATGCTGCAATGGACGGCGGCGGACGATGGCCCCCGCTTCATGGCCATCGTTCACCACACCGACGCGGAGCGCGAATGGGCCTACGACCGCCAGTCCCATATCGGCAGGCTCGACAAGGCCCTCGACGAGGCAACCGCCAGAGGATGGACCGTCGTCGACATGAAGCGGGATTGGAAGAAGGTGTTCGCCTTCGAACCCTGAAGGATCACGACCATGTCTTTGATCGACATCTTCGCCTGGATCGTCCTGATCGTTCTCGCCGCGACGCTGGTCGCGATCGTCGCGGCGCTGGGGACGATGCCCGGCCGCATCGCCCGCAAGCGCGGCCATCCCTGGCCCGAGGCCGTGACTGTGGGGAGCTGGGCGACGCTCGTCTTCGGCTTCGTGTTCTGGCCGCTGGTGCTGATCTGGGCCTATGTCGACGTGCCGGAGCGACGGGGAACGCCGCGATGATCGTCGTCCTGCTCAACTCCTATATCGCGCTGCTCGCCCTGTTCGTCTGGCTGCGGTTCATTCCGTTCAACACGTTCTGGAAGATCTCTCCGATCGTCGTGCTGCTCGTGCTCCTCGTCGGCCTGTTCATCCCGATGGGATGGGGTGCGCCGTCGGGACCGGCGGCCCTGCTGCGCAACTCGGTGCAGATCGTTCCGTCCGTCGCCGGAGAGGTGGTGGATGTGCCGGTCGCCGCGAACACCCCGGTCAAGGCGGGCGACGTGCTGTTCCGCATCGATCCGACCACGTACCAGGCCCAGGTCGACACCATCGAGGCCCAGCTCAAGTTCGCCGAGCTGCGGCGGTCCCAGTTCGCCGAGCTTCAGGGGCGGGACAGCGGTCGGGCCTTCGACGTGCAGCAGCGCGAGGCGGAGGTCGACCAGTTGCGGGCCCAGCTCGAAGGCGCCAGGTGGAGCCTCGACAGGACCACCGTGCGGGCGCCGGCGGACGGCTACGTGACGAACCTGGGTCTGCGGAAGGGCGCGCGGGTCACGGCCCAGTCGCCCGTCATGGCCTTCATCGACACCTCGGAGGCAATCCTCGGCGCGGAGGTCCCGCAGATCTACGTCCGTTACATCGAGGCCGGGCAGCCGGTGGAGGTCACGTTCAAGCCCCTTCCCGGCGAGGTCTTCCCCGGGCGCGTCGAGACGGTGCTGCAGGCCGTCGCGAGCGGCCAGACGCAGGTCGGCGGCACGGCCGTCGCCCCGTCCGAGGTCCAGGCGGCGCCGTTCGTCGTCCGCGTCCGGCTCGACGACCGGGAGGTGGCCAGGCGACTGCCGGCCGGGAGCACGGGAGTCGCCGCGATCTATACGGAGCATGTCAAGGCAGCCCACGTGATCCGCAAGGTCGTCCTGCGCCAGACGGCGATCCTCAACTACGTCAATCCGTTCTAAAGCATCGGACGCAAAAGTGGGTACCGGTTTTGCGTGAAAAGATGCTCCAAACCAAAAGCCTCAAGCATCGGGCGTGAGTTCGATCACACGTCCGATGCTCCAGCGCACCGTGCGAAAAAGATCTCATGGGCAGCGACCGCCGGAGTGGTGAAGTAAGGCGGTCACCTCACCTCATCTTTGGAGGCCGCTCATGCTTTCCTCTCCCGCAGCAGACGCTTCAGTCTCACACAACACTCACAC
>NZ_JAMXFI010000077.1:0-36592 GCF_025460875.1 Microvirga yunnanensis | reverse complement strand
CGTCGCCGGGGATCTTCACCTTCTCCATGCCGAAATCGGTGGAGCGATGCTCGACGAACATGTCGAACTCCTCGAAGGAGCCCTTGTCGAGCAGCAGCTCGATGCGCTCGCGGGCGGTCAGCTTGCCTCGGCCGTGCTGCGCCTCGATGCGCTTTTCGCCGCCGCCCAGGCGTGCCTGCGCGCGCCGCTCCTCAAGCCGTTCAATAACTTCCAGCATGCACTACTGCTCTAATTTGGCCTATCGCGGAGCGATGAGCGAAAACTTACGATTGTTAAGATCTCGTTTGATCTGATCGATCTTGCCGAAACAAGTTTTTTCGTGCGAAGTAGTGAAGTTGCAAACTTGGCGTTTTAACATGAAGCGAAAAATTTTTGCCGGTCGTGCCATTCGCGAACTACGCGAAGTGAAAGGTCTCACCCAGTCAGACCTCGCTAAGAGGATTGGTGTGTCCCCGAGCTACATGAGCCAGATTGAGGCTAATCAACGTAGTCTCTCCGGGACGGTGATAGTCGAGCTCGCACGCGTTCTTCGTGTCGATGTTGCAGCTTTCTCGAACGATGATGGTGTTCGGTTGGCAGCAACTCTGAGGGAGGTGCTAGGCGACCCTGCGCTCGGCAGCCTCGATATAACTCTGCAGGAACTCAAGAATGCCTCTCTTCATGCCCCAAAGCTGGCGCGAGCGCTAATCGATCTTCACAGGCTCTATCGTAGGGCGGAGGAGAAATATCGCTCATTGGACGACGCGCTTCGAGCGAGTGAGGGAAATGCTGGTAGCCACCAATCAGCTTTCGAGGAGGTTCGAGATTTCTTCCATTTCATCGGGAACTATGTCGACTCCCTCGACCGTTCTGCGGAAGCGTTGGCTGCACGAATTGCCAATAGCTCAGGGGATGCGCTTAGTCGCCTGGCGCATTACCTGGAAGCAAACTACGGCATATTGGTATCCCGGCATTTCCCCGCGGACGGTCGCCCTTTTGTCAGCACGTTAGATCGGTCTCGCGGCACACTCTTGCTGAACGACACTCTCCCGTCGCCGACGCTGGCTTTTGCTGTCGCGCGTCACTTGGCGACACTCTCATTTTCCGACGAGATCAATGTCATCGTTGACGCTGCCTCCTTCGGCGGAAGCGATGCGGGTGCTGTCTGTGTGGCTACCTTGGCGAACTACTTTGCGGGCGCCCTGCTCATGCCTTACCGGCAGTTTGCGGAAGAAGCCCGCAGAATGCGGCATGACGTCGAGCGACTCGCGGCGCAGTTCGGGGTCAGCATTGAGCAGGTCTGCCATCGCCTCTCGACCCTTCAGCGCCCCGGCAATGAGGGAGTCCCGATGTACTTTCTGCGTGTCGATCGCGCAGGCAACATCACAAAGCGCCATAGCGCTACGCGACTTCAATTCGCGCGCTATGGGGGCGCGTGTCCCATTTGGAATATCCATGAGGCTTTTGAAACGCCCGAACGCTTTCTCGTCCAGGTTGCCGAGATGCCTGATGGTGATCAGTATCTGTCGATCGCCCATGCTGTCACAAAGGGTGGAGGACGCTTCGATTCGGCGCGTCTCCGATACGCAATCGGATTCGGTTGCGAGCTGGCGTATGCAGATGAGTTCGTCTACTCAGACATCATTGACACTCGAAAGCCCTCTCCCGTTGTAAAAATTGGCGTCAGTTGTCGTCTATGCGACCGGGCCGACTGCCATCAGCGGTCGATGCCTCCCTTTGATCGGAGAGTCACTATAGACCCCGACTTGCGAAATATTGTGCCTTACCAACTGGGACAAAGGTGAGCGTCGGCATTGGCCGCAACGCGAGAATTCTGGCTCCGTTGCATTAACCTTGGCGGGGTTGGAAAAGGGCGACTACCTGAGGAGCTGTCTTGCTGTCTCTGTTCAAGCGCCATCGCTTCCCGGTTGAGATCATCATGCTGTGCGTGCGCTGGTACTGCAAGTATGGGATCAGCTATCGCGATCTCGCCGAGATGATGTCCGAGCGCGGTGTCGCCGTTGATCCATCTACGATCTTCCGTTGGGTTCAGCGCTATGCGCCGGAGATCGAGAAGCGAATTCGGCTCTACCAAGGGCCCCGCTCAGGCTCCTGGAGAGTGGACGAGACCTATGTGCGGGTTGGCGGACGCTGGAAGTACCTGTTTCGAGCTCAACGACCGTGGTCAACCCTCAGTCGCTGTTCGAGATGCGCCGAGTAACTTGAGATTAAGTAACAGAACGAGAAATAGATAATCCCTGCGAACGCAAAGCCTGTATACAGGGCGGAAGGTCCTGCCCAATTAGGATCCGCGAAAGCTGCGCGCAGCCCGCCAAGCAGATCGAAGATCGCTACAATTGAGACGAGTGTTGTATCCTTCACCAACCCAATGAATGAGTTGACGATGCCAGGGATGACTAACCGTAATGCTTGCGGCAGCACGATCAGCCCTATCGATTTGCTGTAGTTTAACCCTAGTGCTGCTGCGGCCTCGTGCTGGCCACTCGGTATAGCTTGGAGGCCACCTCGGATGGTCTCAGCCATATAAGCTCCTGAGAACAGCGAGATGCCTACGAGAACGCGCACCATCGCGTCTGGCGAATTTTCCAGGAACAGCGGCAGCATATAGGTTGCAAAGAATAGAACCGTGATAAGCGGTACACCTCGGACCACCTCGATGAATATGACTGCAGTTGTCCGAATAATTGAAGCCTCAGACCGTCGGGCCAGTGCCAGAACGATGCCGATCGGTAAAGACGCGACAATGCCAGTTGTTGCCACGACCAGCGTAACAAACAGCCCCCCCCATTCCGATGTGGGCACAACCGGTAAGGCAGGCTTGTCAATAGCCCCACTACTGACAGCAGCAGCCAGAATCCAACCGGCGCCGGCGGCGCCCAAGCCGAACAACGCCCACTTATGACGAGCAGCAGCTCCTCTCTGAACCAAAGCTTCCAGCGCTGCCGCCAGACATCCCAAGGTGAGAGTAGTCTCAACAACGGGAACGGTTGACGCATTGGCGAAGTGGGGGACGAGAATGCCCGTGATGATTGCAATCACTAAGATTGAGTAACCGACAGCCTGTTTAGCTCGTGCTTGCTCATTGAGGACCATGAGATGGATTGCAAGCATCACCACCGAGGCCGCCAGAAGCATGACAGACGCAACCTTCAGCCAAGGCGTTATGATCGGGCCGCCATAAAGAAAACTGAACGCAAAGACTGGGAGCACACCAAAAAATGCAACCGCGTTGTGCAGCTTATAGGGAACCCGTGGCACCAGTAGCGGGATCAGCAACACGACTGCGAATACAAGTACGAGATTAACACGCCAACGCTCATCGGCGGGATAAAACCCGTAGGTCAGCTGACCGAGTTTGGCCCAAATAAAAGGCCAGCATGCGCCCACCTCATACGACAGGCCTGTGCATGCAGATTTGTCAGTTCCGATCCAGACGGCCCTGACAATTGCAAAATCGATTATGGTGCTCAGGAGCATGTAGACGACATACGTGCCGACGAGCGTAGCAATCGCCTGCTGAGGGCTTGAGAAGACCTCTCGACGCAGCCAACGACCAGGGCCGATATCCATCGGAGGTGCGGGCATGGAGGGGTGAGGATTGCTCTGTATGAATGACGTTGTCATAGCCTCACCTCGCCACCAACGCGATGCGTGCGTTGTACCAATTCATAAACAAGGATGTGATTATGGATATTGTCAGATAAGTGACCATCCACATTCCGATGACCTCAATACCTTGACCTGTATTATTGAGGATAGTTCCTCCTACCGAAACAAGATCTGGATATCCGATGCTAACACCCAACGATGAGTTCTTTACAATATTGAGATACATGCTGGTGAGCATAGGTACAATTATTCGCATGGCTTGGGGGATGGTGATTAGCCGAAGGATAGTGCCAGGCTTGAGTCCAAGAGACCGACCGGCCTCCGTTTGACCCTTCCCAACACCTTGAATGCCCGCTCGAACAATTTCACCAATGTTGGCAGCACTGTAGACAGTAAGAGCGATCACAAAAGCAGCAAATTCGGGCATCATCGTAACACCCCCGGCTAGGTTGAAGCGACCTTGCTTGGCAGGTTCAAGCTGCACCGGCTCGCCTGCAAAAACATAGCATGCGCCGAGTATGAGGAGCGCGCCGATCGAAAGGGCGATCGAAGCTTTCTTGGAAAGGCCCGTTCCCGTCTGGTCGCGGCGGGCTTTTGACCACCGCACTGCGAAGGCGCCTGCAGCTATCAAAGCGAGAGCCGCAATACCCACAACAGCAGCGCCAGGCTGTATCACTGGCTGCGGCAAGGTAACGCCCCGCTGGCTAACGAAGACCGTCCCTAGGATCGACAGAGCCGAACGTGGCGACGGCATCGCGGAAAGGACGGCTAAATACCAGAACAGAATCTGGAAAAGCAGCGGCAGATTGCGGACTACTTCGACATACCACCTGGCAAGTTGCGAGATTACAAAGTTCGGCGCCAGTCGGCCTATGCCAACGGCGAAACCAAGGATCGTTGCCAGAATTATCGAGACCGCCGAGACGAACAGGGTGTTCAATAAGCCAACAACGTATGCCCGCCCATAGGTCATGGTCTCCGCCCAGGGAATGAGGGTTTGTGAGATCCCAAAGCCTGCCACCTGATCGAGAAAGCCGAAGCCACTAGCGATGCGCTGATTGGCAAGGTTGGTCGCCGCGTTCTGTACTGCACTATACGCTGCGAACGCCAGCAGCGCAGTCAGAAGGGCTTGCAAGAGAAAGCGACGGACTTTTGGATCGTTGATAAGTGCAGTCCGGGGCGCGTTTCGCCCCTCGCGTGGTGCAACACGATGCATGTTCGGATCTTCCGGATTGCCAGGGAACTAGTCGGCCGAACACATAAGTCCGACCGACCAGGGGTCATCCGCCGGGAAGGCGGGAAGAGGCCATCAGCAATTACCTGATCGGAGGCGCGTATTGCAGTCCGCCCTTTTTCCAAAGCGCATTTGCCACACGCTCGATCTTTAATGGCGAATCTTTGCCAACGTTTTGATCATAGACTTCGCCATAGTTCCCGACATGGCGCAGGATCTTATCAGCCCAATCCTTCGTGAGACCAAGACCCTCACCCAAGTTCCCTTCCGCTCCTAGAAGGCGCCGAATCTCCGGATTAGTCGATGAGCGCATTTCAACGACATTCGCTTTGGTCACGCCGAGTTCTTCCGCATTGACCATTGCGAAGTGCGTCCACTTCACAATGTTTAGCCATTGATCGTCGCCCTGACGAACCGCCGGCCCGAGGGGCTCCTTCGAAATCAGCTCGGGTAGCACAATGTGGTCGTCTGGCTTTTGTAGTTGGGCGCGCCGAGAATAGTTTGCAGACGAATCCGCGATCAGAGCGTCACAGCGACCTGTCTCATAGGCCTTTGCTGTTTCATCTATAGTGACGAAAACAACTGGCTCGAACGCCATGCCATTGGCGCGGAAATAGTCTGCGACGTTCAGTTCCATCGTCGTTCCGGATGTTACGCAGATGGAAGCTCCAGACAAATCCTTTGCACTCTTAACGTTCAGAGATTTCTTCGTCATGAAGCTGTTTCCGTCGTAGAAGTTCACAACGGCGAAATTCATGCCTAGCGATGCTTCGCGCTGCATAGTCCAGCTCGTGTTCCTCGACAGAAGATCGACAGCACCGGACTGTAAGGCGGTGAAGCGGTCCTTGGCCGACAAGGGCGAGAACTGAACCTTGTTTGGATCATCGAAAATTGCTGCCGCCAACGCTCGGCAGAGGTCGACGTCGATTCCCGACCATTTCCCCGCACTGTCCGGGATGGAGAACCCTGCAATGCCCTGAGACACTCCACAGACAATGGCCCCACGAGACTTGATCCGGTCCATGGTAGGCCCGGCGATCGCGCTTGAGACCGAAACTGCGGAAAGCATGATCGCAGCGGCGGCGACTTCGAGTTTGCGGATTGTCCTGTTCATTTTTCCTCCTTTGGGCCACATGTTGCCCGTCTGCAGTTTGCCGTTAGGCGTCCGACTCTGAAAGGAGATCATGGCTTGGTTTTTTCTTTTACATTTTTTTGCATTCGAAGATTAGTTTGCGGACATCAACTGTTGCTCTCTGGATCGTGCTCGCTGCTTCTGGTCGGCGCAGGCGTCTAATCAAGCAGCATCAAGAGCCTGGGCGAGGTCGCCCCAAATGTCCGCTTCGTCCTCGAGGCCGATTGAGAGCCGGATAAGATCCTCTCCGACGCCCTCGATAGGCTTCGCTTCCGGCCGAACCGTTTGGCGAGCTCGTAGAATGCTCGCAGGGTGATTGATTAGCGTCTCCACATCACCGAGGCTCACACCGCGATTAGCAAGCTTCAACCGATCCAGCACCCGGCGAGCTCCTTCGAATCCTTTCTTGAGCCCGAATGCTAACATTCCAGATCCGCCGGACATCTGCTTCTTAGCAATCTGGTACCCGACGGTGCCTTCCAGGAATGGATAGTTCACCCAAGCCACTGCCCGGTGTTCGGCGAGCTTGCGGGCAATGGTCAGAGCGGACTGGCTGTGACGCTCCATCCGTAGCGGCAATGTCTTCAGTCCGCGAAGGATGAGCGCTGCAGCCATCGGCGAGAGCGTAGCTCCCGTCAAATAGCGAAGGCCATGGCTGTGCAGATGCGAAATCGTCTCCTGATCACTCAGCAACACACCGCCCAGGACATCCCCGTGTCCATTAATATACTTGGTAAGAGAGTGCAGCACGATGTGAGCTCCGTGCTCTAGCGGACGCTGCAAGGCGGGGGATGCAAAGGTGCTATCCACCACGACTTTTGCACCCACCTTAGATGCCCCTGCCGCAATCGCAGCAATGTCCAAAATTTCCGATAGCGGATTCACCGGTGTTTCGAAATAGACCAGCTTTGTCTTTTCGGTAAGCGCAGCGTCGAGACTAGCGGGATTGGTCAGGTCGACTGGAACCACCTTGATGCCAAAGCGCGGTATGCCGTCACGAGTTAAGGCAGCCGTATTGGAGTACAAGGTACGATGAACAATGATCTCATCATCCTGCGACAGAAGCCCAAGCATGAGGGTTCCCGCTGCCGCCATACCCGTCGATAGTGCCAGAGCGGCTTCCGCGCCTTCCAAGTTAGCCAGTCGAGCCTCGAGGATTTCGGTGGTCGGATTGTGCTCGCGAGCGTAGAGTTTGCCGCCGAGGGACGCAGCAGCATCCATGGCTTCCATGCTCTCAAACCCATAGGTAGACGTGAAGAAGACCGGGGGTGCCACAGCGCCCTCGAAGCGCGACGGGTCGTAACCATGGTGAATAGCTCGGGTCGCGAACCCGCCTACATGCCCATTTAACCCATCACTCTGCTTCGAACCTGACATGACATTTCTCCAGTATGATGAGCAGTTTGCAGCGGCTCAGAGGTCCAGCACGATCTGGCCCTTCGCCCTTGAGACACAAGGTATGAATCGCTTGGTACGAGCTTCGGGACTGAGCACAGCATCCCGGTGAATCGGCTCCCCGCTGAGGATGCCACATTCACAGCTCCCGCAGACGCCGTTTTCGCACGATGAAAAGAGCAAGACGCCAGCAGTGCGAAGGATACTCAGTGCCGATGCATCCGCTGGCACTTCAAACTCTCGGCCACTAGATCGCAACCGAACCGAGAATGCCTCAGGGACAAAGTCTCTATCGGTCTCGGGCTGAAAAGCTTCGAAATGGACATTCTGAGTAGGCCAATGAGCGGATTCGGCCCTGATCCACGCCATAAAGCCGGGCGGACCACAGTAATACAGGTGCGTTCCTTCCTCGACGACTTTAAGAAGCTCCGTCATGTCAACGGAAGTGCTGGGCTCGTCGTCGAAATGGAAAACAACACTGCCGGCGGGGAGTTCAGCCTCAAGTTCTCTTGCCATAGGTGCAAGAGATCGACTGCGCGAAAAATAATGCAGCGTGAAAGCTTTGCCCTGGGCCTTTAGAGCGTGGGCCATGGCGATCATCGGAGTGACCCCGATACCACCGGCAATCAACAGGTGCTTTGCTCCGTCTGGACTAAGCCTGAAATGATTCCGCGGGGCGGAGACCGGGACCTCGTCACCAACACGCAAATTGTCATGCAGCCAGGCTGAGCCCCCCCGGCCCTTCGCCTCTAGCTTCACGCCGACGATGTACCGAGACAAATCAGCCGGGTCTCCCATTAGAGAGTATTGGCGGATTTTCCCAGTAGGTAGGTGGACGTCTACGTGAGCCCCGGCTTCGAAAGGCGGCAATTCAGGTCGCTTGGGATGACGAAACTCGATGACGCTAACATCTCCAAGCTCCGATCGGAGCGAGGCGACCTTCATCTTCATAATTAGACGGGGCGAGGCCATACGATCAATCCTCAAGCGGAAGGATTCGATCGCCTGGACGAATGATGCCCCCACTCTCGATCGAGCAGTTCAATCCGGAACGATTCAAAAGGCCCTCAAACAAGCGCGGCATTCCCAGCAACTCCTCTATATATTTGCAGGGGAAGTTGAGCCTTGCACCGCGCAATATAGTTTCGCCGACCCGGAAACGCTTTCCGATGAGATGATTCACCGGAACACCACGTGTCGTAAGGTTTCGGCGGTGATCTGCCGGCGACAGGTTCAACTTGATTCCGGGTATTTTGGGCTCCCCGAGAGCCAACTGTTCAAGGACCTCAGCTTCGATCAGCGTGATGTCGCGGACATCCGGCTTGGGAGAATAGGTTCCCGTTCCCAGGAAGTAGCGGTCGCCCTCGATGCCCTTTCCCGCCACAAGGCGCGCTTCTGTCAGTTCCTCCATTTCGTAGGAGGCTGACGGAGCGATGTGGATATGCAGAAGCTCCCCGGACCAAACTTGCACCATGATTCCCTGCACCTGAATGCCCATTGGACAACTTGTTGCCCAAATGGGTAGCAGACTTTTGGAATTGCTGCAATAACGAGTCGAACAGCCGAGCTCTTTCGCTCCACCGGCATCAGGGGCCTAGCCGCCGACGAAGTGGCGACTTAGTGATAGAAATTGGCAGAAGACTTGGATTTGGAGCAAAAATTGCCAAGAGCAAAATCGATCAAGGACCTTGCCCTTACTCCAGTGGACGACGCCGCGCGGGCGTTTGGCCTGCAAATGTCTGCGATAAGGCGTTCCCGCAAAATGACGTTGGATCAGCTGTCAAGCATCACAGGATTGAATAAAGGATACCTATCCCGCGTCGAACGCGCCGAGAAGATGCCCTCCATCGCAACCGCCTTGAAGCTGTCCCAGGCATTTTCTGTTCCTGTTTCTGCCCTCTTCGGGGAAGCAGTCGATGATTCGCTGATTCATATTGTCAGAGCCGCAGAACGGCCCGCAGTCCGGCAAAACTCGGACGAGGCGCATTTCGAGCCTCTAAGCCAAGCTGCCGGTGGACTCGAGGCCTTCCTGTTGTTTCCTGGACAAGTCTATGGCCCAGATGGCCGCGTGGATCACGGCGGAACTGAGATAATATTTGTCGTTTCAGGGCAAATCGAAGTGCAATTCGCGGATCGCACAGTGATCCTGAACTCTGGTGATTTCCTGCAGTTCCCCGGGCACATCGCGCACCAAGTTAGGGCACCGAACGGCGACGGCAGCGCACTTATCGCGGTGTCGCGAGAGAAAAGCTGAGGGCGAACATACCCTCCTCGGCTCATCGCTCGAAGATGCCAGTCTTCAAGTTCAGGTTGACTTCTATTGACTACGATGCTGTTCTAGGCAACCTGTTGCCTAAATAACGACGACCGCCAAGTCGACAACATCGTAGGGATGGATCCGTGATAGCATTGCAGAGCAACCGGCCTATCAGAGCGACCAAGCCGACCTCGCTGAAGACGGCAACGGCGGTGGAGATGGTTGGCGTCCACAAGTGGTATGGCGCATTCCACGTGTTGCGAGACATTAACCTGAATGTGCGCCGGGGTGAGCGAATCGTGATCTGCGGTCCCTCGGGCTCCGGCAAGTCCACGATGATCCGCTGCATCAACCGTCTGGAGGAACACCAGAAGGGCCGCATCATCGTCGACGGCACGGAGCTCACCAACGACCTAAAGAAGATCGACGAGATCCGCCAGGATGTCGGCATGGTGTTCCAGCACTTCAACCTCTTCCCGCATCTCACGATTCTCGAAAACTGCACGCTGGCTCCAATCTGGGTGAAGAAGATGCCCAAGAAGGAGGCGGAAGAGATCGCCATGCACTACCTGAAGCGGGTCAAGATCCCAGAGCAGGCAAACAAGTACCCCGGCCAGCTCTCCGGCGGCCAGCAGCAGCGCGTGGCGATCGCCCGCTCCCTGTGCATGAGCCCCAAGATCATGCTCTTCGACGAGCCGACCTCGGCACTCGATCCCGAGATGGTCAAGGAGGTGCTCGACACCATGGTGGGACTTGCCGACGAGGGCATGACCATGCTCTGCGTCACCCACGAGATGGGCTTCGCCCGCCAGGTGGCCGACCGGGTGATCTTCATGGATTACGGACAGATCGTCGAGATGAACACACCCGACGAGTTCTTCAGAAATCCGCAGCACGAGCGCACCAGGCTCTTCCTGTCCCAGATCTTGCATTGAGCGACGCCGTTCACGTTCAGCTACTTAGCCTGATCATTTTGGACGGCGCCCTGAGCGCTATCCGATTGAAGATATTCGCCGGTACTTCATGGAGAAAACCATGGCTACAAAACAGATCGATTATTACTTTTGGGTTTTGTCTGACTGGGCCTATTTCGGCGGTCCGCGGCTCGCGGCGATGGCAAGGCGGCATGATGTGGCCATCAATTACTTTCCGGTCAAGATGCCTTATGTATATGCGAAGACAGGCGGAATTCTGCTCGGCGATCGTTCAAAACAACGCCAGGATTATCGGCTGGCTGAGCTCCGCCGCTGGCAACGCAAGCTCGGCATGCCGATCAACGTCCCCCCAAAGCATGGGACTACGAATGAGGACCTCGCTTCATGTCTTATCATCGCTGCGAAGCGGGACGGGCAGGATGTCGAACAGGTCAGCCACGATATTTTAAAAGCGGTGTGGGTCGAGGAGGTCGATGTCTCCCAAGCGGAGGCCTTGCTTGAGATCGGCAAACGCAGCCTGAAGAATGTCGATGATTTGCTTAAACGGGCAGCGTCGCAGGAGATCCAAAGAGAGTTCTGGCGCTATTCAGACGAGGCGATTGAACGAGGAGTTTTTGGCTCGCCCTTCTACCTCTTTGAGGGTGACATCTTTTGGGGACAGGATCGCCTCGAATTTCTTGAAGAGGCAGTCATTGCCTCGCGCATGAAATCCTTATCCTTCTGATCCCCTGAAACGAGTCTTCGGGCTTTTTCCCAGGCAACAGTGAATCGCGTAAGAAGTGCATGGCACAACGCCTTCTCGAGCTGGAGCCGCGCTTCTGGAAATGCAGAGCCGCTTCGAAGCTCAAGCTTTCAGCGTCGTGAGGCGCGGCCTTCCGGGCGTCTCGCGACAAGGTGGCACATGAGTGTAGATGCGTCTCTACGATACCCAACGGTCGGGCAACGTCTGGAAGGTGCGCCTTCTAGCAAGCTTTGTTGGGATACCGCTCGAACGAAGAACCTTTTCTATCGTCCAGGGGATTAGCGATCGCCAGGTTTCGCGTCGGTCAGCCGCTTCCGGCAGGTGCCAGTTCCCCAGTGTGCAGACGGCCGAACCATCACCGAACCCGGAGCGATCCTGCATTACCCGTGGTCGGCACGTCATGGTGGCCTGAGGACCGCTTCGAGCAGGCGGACGTGCTATCATGGATTTCGTTTCAACAATCGTCCCTCATGCTCCCGCTGGCACAGTTGCGACTTCATCGTGCTCTTCATCCGCACAGGTTCGTCGATCCGCAGATGGTAAAGGGCTGGGAGCAGCAAGCCGGCCAAGCGCTTGGCTGTCTCAATGACCGTCTGAGCGAATTGAGCGACAGCGATTGGCTCGCTACTGCAGGACATCCCAGCGTCGCCGACGTAGTCGTCTATCCTTACACCCGTCTGGCCAGAATCGGAGGGATTGACCTTGAGGTGATGCCAGCTGTTGGGAAGTGGCTTCAGCGCTTCGAGAGTCTTCCAAACTACAGCCCATTAATCTCGGGACATCCAGAGCTAAACGAATCTACGGTTGAGATGCTCTGAGATCGGCAGTTGGCGCATTCTTGCTTCCGCAAGGCGCCGCCTGGACTTTGACTTGATCCCGGGCAGTACGATGCGGCGACTTCCTTCTGCGGAAGTCGCCCTTTAGGTCGATTGGCTTGAACTCGTGCTGTGGCACCTGGCAAAGGTCGAGATGATGCGCGATACAGAAGAGGCGGCACGAGCAGAGGACTCGTCCAAGCTTGGCTCCCCTCCTGCAGAGAGGGGTATCGGCCCTGAGATTGCCACGGTCCTCACCAAGGAGGTGTTCTACCGATGTTATGCGTGTCGGCGCCTTGTGCCGCCTATGCCAGTCTGATCCACAGTCCGCTTGCGGGCGACTGCCGGTCGCGCGAGCCGGGCATCACCAAGGACGCCAGCGCCCGCGCTCGCGAGGCGCTGATCGAACTTGCCCGGCTTAATCTGTGCATTCAGCCTGACAGTGTGCTGGCGGTCTGGTTCCTCAGCCGTGTCGGTTCGGCTCCGGCCGGGTCAGACGCAATGAGATTGTGGCATTGGCCCGCAAGCTGCTGACCCTGCTGTGGCGCTATGTCGAAACAGGCGCCCTTCCAGCCGATGTTGCCGTGAAGCCCTGAACCTCAATGCGCGCTGGAGCGGGAGCGCGAGACGTCGAACGGGAGTGCGACCGCGTTTGTCCCTTAGCTGAAACTATCACGCAGAAATGAATGGCCGCGCTCACCTTAGATCCTGCTCCGCCACATGAGACAATGGTCTGGGCTATGGCCCAACCGGATATACAGTGATGCCGACGAGCGGTTCTCAGAAACACCATTGGGCTCAATCTTGGACGTCGTAGCGACACCAGCGAACAGCACTTGACTGACATGTGGGCCCATATAAGAAGGCACAGTGCCTCTTTAGCGCGACTTTGCAGTGCCTCTTTACTTCTTTTGCGGCTTAGGTGGGGGGAGATCGGTACAAACGCCAGACGCCACCTCAGCAGCCATCCCGATCGTTTCCGTGAAGGTTGGATGGGGATGGATTGTCTTACCGATATCCTGGGCATCAGCACCCATTTCGATGGCAAGGCAGACTTCACCGATCAGGTCCCCTGCTCCAGCACCCACGACGCCACCACCAACAATCCGACCTGTCTCCCTCGAGAACAGGAGTTTCGTCATGCCGTAATCAACGCCGTTCGCGATCGCCCTGCCGGAAGCAGCCCAAGGGAAGCGCCCCACTTCGACTGTGGTCCCTGAGGCCTTGGCTGCATCCTCTGTCATTCCAACCCAGGCGATCTCCGGGTCGAGATAGGCCACCGACGGGCAAACAAGAGCATCGAAGCCCGCCTTATTGCCAGCGATTACTTCCGCCACGACATGCCCCTGGTGTACCGCCTTGTGCGCTAGCATCGGCTGATCGACGATATCGCCAATTGCGAAGACACGTTCATTCGATGTGCGCATCTGTTTGTCGACGCAAATGAAGCCGCCTTCACATTCGAGGCCGGCTGCAGCCGGGTTCAGGCTTTCTGCATTGGGCCGCCGCCCAGCGGCCTGGAGGATAAGATCGTAGTTCTTCGGTTCGTGTTGGGCTCCTGCGAACGTTGCAAGCAGCCCGCCCTCGGTGGCGGTCACAGATTCCAGTCGCGTCGAAAGCATCAGCCGATCAAAGCGGTGAGTGTTACGCTTCTGCCAGATTGCCACTAGGTCGCGATCAGCCCCAGCGAGCAATCCGTCGAATTGCTCGACAACATCGATTCGGGCTCCAAGCGCACTGTAGACGGTCGCCATTTCCATTCCGATGATGCCGCCTCCGATTACCAACATCCGCTTGGGGATGAAGGGGAGCTCTAGCGCTCCCGTGGAATCCACGATACGCGGATCCTTGGGCAGGAAAGGTAGGTGGATCGGCGAGGATCCGGCGGCCACGATGCATTTCGCAAAAGCGATTTCCCGCTTCGCGCCCCGAGCCTCCTCGACCGTCAGGCTGTCAGGTCCTGCAAAGCTGGCCGTACCGGTGAGCACCTCGACTTTGCGCATCCTCGCCATTTGGCCAAGACCGTCGGTCAGCCGCTTCACGGCGTGATCTTTCGACGCTCTGAGCTTCTCCAGGTCAATGTTGGGGGCCGCGAAGGTGATTCCGTGGGAAGCCATGCGACCTGCTTCCTCGACAACGGCAGCGGTGTGCAGTAACGCCTTGGAAGGGATGCAGCCGACATTCAGACAGACGCCACCCAGAACGCTCTGCTTCTCTACGAGAAGGACGCGCAATCCCAAGTCAGCGGAACGGAACGCCGCCGAGTAGCCGCCAGGACCCGCGCCAATCACCACGAGGTCGTATCGCTCGGTGACCAGCCCGCCAGCGGGCTTTGCGCACGCGGACTCGTGCTGCGACACCTTGGGCTCGGGTCCTGCCGCTCCACCGGCCTCCTCAACAATAGCCAATAACGAGGATGTGCTGATGCGATCGCCGAGCTGCACCTCCAAGGACAGCAAACGCCCAGCAACAGGCGATGGAATTTCTATGGTCGCTTTGTCGCTTTCAATAGCGACCAGGGGCTGATCGACTGAAACCGTGTCACCCGCCTTAACCAAGAGTTCAGCGACCAACACGTCTTTATAGTCGCCCAAATCGGGCACATGAATTTTCGTTGCCATCGCAGATACCTCAAAGCAGGGCGCGACGGAAGTCGCCCAACAGTGCCGCGACGTGGCCGAGGAAGCGTGCAGCGGCGACCCCGTCGACCACCCGGTGATCCCACGACAGGCTAATGGGAGTGATCAGACGCGGCTCGAACGCCGTGCCGTTCCAAACTGCCTGCGTCTGAGAGCGAGCGGCCCCGAGGATCGCAACCTCAGGAGCATTAATGATCGGCGTAAACCCAGCGCCACCAATACCTCCAAGCGAGGAGACAGAGAAGCAGCCCCCTTCCATATCGGCAGGGGCCAGCTTGCCTTGGCGGGCCTTTTCGGAAAGTGCTGCCATTTCGCTCCCGATTTCGATCAAACCCTTTCGGTCGCAGTCGCGGATCACCGGAACCATCAGCCCCTTTGGCGTGTCGACCGCGAAACCGACATGCACATAGCGTTTCATCACTAAGCTCGTCCCGTCGAGCGAGCTGTTGAAGCGCGGATACTGCCGCAGGGCAAGCGCTGACGCCTTGATAAGGAAGGCCACCATCGTGAGCTTCACCGGCGGATCCCTCCGCTCATTGTTGACCGCCGTCCGCAACGCTTCGAGCTCAGTCACATCCGCATTGTCGAAATTGGTCACATGGGGGATATGCAGCCAATTGCGGTGCAGGTTTGCACCCGAGATTTGCTGGATGCGGGACAGCGGCTCGCGCTCGATCTCTCCGAATTTCGAGAAGTCGAACGTCGGCATGGGCGGCAGCGGGGCGCCCGAAATGGATTCCGCATTTCCGGAAATCGACCCAGACAGGCGGCTCTTGACGAACGCCTGGACGTCTTCCCGCAGAATGCGTCCCTTCCGGCCTGTGGCGGAGACCTTCGAAAGATCGACACCAAGCTCGCGCGCATAGCCGCGAACTGATGGCGTTGCGTGGATCGACTGCAATCCGGCCGGCACGGGAGCTGCGGAAGCGGCGGCCGCAGGTTCCACCTTAGGCGCTGTAGTGACCGGCGCTTGCCGCTCGGCTTCGGCCTTCGACGCGGGGAGCGTGGGTGCGGTGTCGGTGGCGGACGCCTGCGTTGCCGGAGCGTCAGCATCGTCTATTTCAAGGATTGCTACAGCATCGCTCGTGGAGACCTTCGAGCCAAGCCCGACGAGAAATTCCACAATCCGACCGGCCGATGGAGCAGGAACCTCAAGGGTCGCCTTGTCGGATTCCAGCGTAATAATGGGCTGATCGGCCTTCACAGCCTCTCCTGGCTTAACCAGGATCTCAACGACGGGGACATCCTTGTAATCGCCGATATCCGGTAGCTCAATTATTTTTCTGGCAGCCATGGCCGCGCCTTCCTCTATCGACTTTGCTGACTCAGCGCGACCAAGGCGCAGCTTCGTTGACGGTCAGGTCATACTTTGAAACGGCCTGACCGACTGATTCTGAGGCAATTGCACCTTCCGCGGCTAGGCTCGATAGGGCTGCCAACACAACATAATAGCGATCAACTTCGAAGAAGCTGCGCAGCGCCTTACGATTATCGCTGCGGCCGAATCCGTCCGTGCCGAGCGTGATGAACCGCGCACCAACATAAGATGCGATCAATTGGGGATAGGCTCGGACATAGTCGGTGGCTGCGATAATCGGAGCAGAGCCCTCCAAAAGTCTGGTGACGTGGCTTTTGCCGTAACCGGCTCCTCGGAAGATCTGCTGGCGCTCCAGTTCGCGCGCTTCGCGTGCAAGCTCGCTGAAGCTGGTAACGCTGAAGATGTCGGCCTCAACGTTCCAGTCGCTCTTCAGTAGTTCCGCGGCGGCAACGACCTCCGGCAGGATCGCACCTGATCCTAGTAGACGAACGGCAGCCGGAGCATCTAAGGGGCCCGAAAGCTTGTACATGCCGCGTATGATGTCGCCTTCGATACCAACAGGAATCGAAGGCTGCGCATAGGCCTCGTTCATTGCAGTGACGTAGAAGAACTCGTCGGCGCCCTCCTCCATCATCCGCCGGGAGCCATGGTCGATGATGACGGCCATCTCGTAGGCATACGCCGGATCGTATGCGCGGCAAGTCGGGATGGTCGACGCCACCAGGTGGCTGCTGCCATCCTGGTGCTGGAGACCCTCGCCGCCCAGCGTCGTCCGACCAGCTGTAGCTCCGATCAGGAATCCGCGCGCCCTCTGGTCGGCAGCGGCCCAAATCAGGTCACCAATCCGCTGAAACCCGAACATCGAATAATAGATGTAAAAAGGCAGCATGGGCTCGCCATGCACGCTGTACGAGGTCGCTGCGGCCACCCAGGAGGAGATCGCTCCCGCCTCCGTGATGCCCTCCTCAAGTAGTTGGCCGTCCTTCGACTCCTTATAATACAACATTGTCCCGGCGTCTTCGGGCTCGTAGAGCTGACCGAGCGGCGAATAGATACCGACCTGTCGGAACAGGTTGTCCATTCCGAACGTCCTGGCCTCATCGGCAACGATTGGCACAATGCGCGGGCCCAACTCCTTGTCTTTGAGGAGCATGCTGAACAGGCGCACCGCGGCGACGGTCGTCGACATCTCCTTACCACCAGCCCTGAGGGCAAACTCGGCATAGCTCTCGATCTCCGGCACCGGGTAAGGCTTCGCAGCCGTTCTGCGAACCGGAAGGTATCCGCCCAGTGCCTCACGCCTGGATTTCAAGTACGAAATCTCAGCCGACTCGTCGGCGGGCTTGAGGAATTCGAGGTTTTCGACGTCGGCATTCGAAAGCGGCAGAGAAAATTTGTCGCGGAATGCCAGGAGCGCGTCGACATCAAGCTTCTTGGCCTGGTGTGCCGTCATCTTCGACTCGCCAGCGCGGCCCATACCGTAGCCCTTTTTGGTCTTGGCTAGGATGACGGTCGGGCGCCCCTTGCAATCTTTCGCCTTCTGGAAAGCGGCAAAGAGCTTTCGGAAATCGTGCCCGCCGCGCTTCAGTTGATCGATATCCTGATCGGACATGTGTGCGACAAGCTGCTTAACCTCGGGATCGGCATCGAAGAAATGCGCGATGTTGTAGGCGCCATCTTTTGCGCCGAGCGTTTGGTATTGCCCGTCGACCGTCTCAGCAAAGCGCTTCAACAAGCTGTGGTTGGTATCGCGGACGAAGATCGCATCCCACTCCGAGCCCCACAGGACCTTTACGACGTTCCAGCCGGCACCCTTGAAGATGGATTCTAACTCCTGGACGATCTGACCGTTACCTCGCACCGGGCCGTCGAGCCGTTGCAGGTTGCAGTTAATGATGAAGGTCACGTTGTCGAGATTCTCGCGGGCGGCGAGAGACAAGGCCGCGACCGACTCCGGCTCATCCATCTCGCCATCGCCAAACACACCCCAAACATGCCGCTCGTTAGTATCGAGCACACCCCGATCACGGAGATAGCGCATGAAGCGAGCCTGATAGATCGCGCTGATAGGGCCGATGCCCATCGAACCTGTGGGGAACTGCCAGAAGTCCGGCATCAGCCAGGGATGGGGATATGAGCATAACCCTGGCCCGGTGATTTCCTGGCGATAATAGGCGAGGTTCTCGGAGGAAAGCCGCCCTTCCAGGAAAGCCCGCGCATAGACACCGGGCGCCGAGTGCGGCTGGAAGAAGACGAGGTCACCCTTGCCCTGCTCTCCGCCGCCACGGAAGAAATGGTTAAAGCCAATCTCGAAGATCTCCGCGGCTGACGCGTAGCTGGCGACGTGCCCACCGAGATCGCCATAAGCCCGGTTCGCTCTGACCACCATGGCGAGCGCATTCCAGCGGATGATCGAGGTGATCCGCTCTTCCATGACAAGATCGCCAGGGAAAGGTGGCTGTTTGTCGAGCGAGATTGTATTGCGATAGGGCGAGTAAGGAAGAGTGTCGGAAAGGACGCCTAGCTCGCGCGCCCGGCGGTCTAGCGAAGTCAGAACAAATTTGACGCGATCTGCTCCATCGCGCCGCGTCATCGCCTCCAGAGATTCCAGCCAATCAGCTGTTTCGTTCGGGTCGATATCGCGCGAACCGTCGAAACTATCCCGCTTGATACTTTCAGACATTCTAATACTCCTAGTACGCAAGAGGCTAACAGGGCCTGGCCAGAATGTCCTGCTGAACATACCAACTTGAATCATTGTGTCAGCATGATATGCTTCGTTCTCGTGTTTTGGAGATATAAAATGCTGCGAAACTCCATTGACCGAGCCGATCGACGAATCCTGACGGAGCTGCAGTTGGCGGGTAGGATTTCAAATGTGGAGTTGGCGAGCAGAGTTGGGTTGTCACCATCTCCATGCCTTGCCCGCGTGAAGCAACTCGAAGAGAAAGGCATTGTCAGTCAGTATGTAGCCCTTCTAGATCCAGAAAACATCGGGAGCACCATTAGTGTATTTATTCAAATATCTCTAAAGAGTCAGAATGAAAAAAACTTAGAGAATTTCGAGAAGGTAGTAATAGGTCTGCCTGAGGTGATGGAGTGCTACCTAATGTCCGGCGATGCTGATTATTTACTTCGGGTTGTAGTTACTGACACTGTCGCTTTGCGGAATTTTGTTTTAGATAAGCTAACGAAAATTGAGGAGGTATCTAGCATTAGATCCAGCTTCGCATTGAAGCAGGTCAAATACAAAACGGCGCTTCCGATCGATCAGCTTTGGCCTGATCATTAGGTCGTATCTGAAGTATTTTGGAGGACACGATGATGAAGTATCCAGATCTTGAGATCGACCTCCTCAGCACGTTCGCGGCTGTTGCGGATCGCCGAGGTTTCACGGCACTGTTGTAGTAACTTGAAAGGGCATAACGAACCCCGTCAAACAGGCCGCTCAGGCAGCAAGACCGAAGAGGCGTATTTCGCCTGTCGCTCGACGTCCCCGCTTGTTGTAATGACCGCGGCGGATCATGCGCATGATTTCAAAGCGCATTAGAGTTGCGGCGGCGGTTTTCATGGTCCGGAAGCCGCGTGTCGGCCGGATGACGCGCTTGAGCGCGCCGTGATCCGCCTCAAGGACGTTATTATCGGGCATGAATAGGCGCGACACCTCCATTCAGGTTTCTGAAGGCTGACGGATCAGGTATCCTCGGCGTACCGGGATAGGGGTGTCGGGAGCACGGAAGGTGGGCAGGCCGAATGTATTTGTGAGCTGAGAGCTCGTGTTATTAATCTAGCCGCCCCTTCGACTGGCCCGGGTGCGCTGCGAGCGCGGATCCGTAGTTGTCGTGTGGCCCACTGGCTCCCGAAGTTGCTTAAGCCACAGGAGCCGGAAATGAGGATCATTGCTCTCGATGTCCATCGTTCCTTTGCCCAGATGGCAATCCTGGAGAAGGGAGTTATCCGGGATGCCGGCAAGATCGAGCTCGAACGCAGCCGCCTGCTGCACTTTGCCAAGACCCTGAGGCCCAATGATGAGGTCGTCCTAGAGGCGACCGGCAACACCAGCGCCATCGTGCGCCTGCTGTCGCCGTTCGTGGCACGCGTGGTGATTGCCAATCCCAACCTGGTGCGGGTGATCGCCTGGGCTAAGGTCAAGACCAACAAGATTGACGCGCGCGTGCTGGCGAAGCTCCATGCCAGCGGGTTCCTACCCGAGGTCTGGATGCCGGACGAGGAGACCGAGGCCCGCCGCTGTGTCACGGCCGAACGCACCCAGCTGGTCGCGCAGATGACCCGCCTCAAGAACCGGATCCACTCGGTTCTGCACGCTCACCTGATCCCACCCTATCAAGGCAGCCTGTTCTCGAAACGCGGAAGGGCCTGGTTGGAGGCCCTTCCGCTCGCCGAGGATCAGCGCCGAGTGATCCTGCGCCATGCCGGTGAGTTGGATCGGCTTGGGGCCGAGCTCGCGGAGCTGGACAAGAGCCTCGCCCAAAAGGCGCTCGATGATCCGCAGGTCAGACGGCTGATGACGATCACGGGGGTGAATGCCACGGTGGCCATGAGCGTCCTGGCAGCGATCGGCGACATCACACGCTTCTCCTCGCCGCAAAAGCTGGTGAGCTACTTCGGCCTCAATCCGAAGGTGCGGCAATCAGGCGATAAGCCCGCCTACCATGGGCGCATCAGCAAACAGGGACGGGCCCACGCCCGCTCGATGCTGGTCGAGGCAGCCTGGGTGATCTCCGGCGTACCAGGCCCCCTGCGGGCCTTCTTCATCCGCATCAGGAACAAGCGCGGCAAGTCGGTGGCGGCCGTAGCAACGGCACGCAAGCTGGCGGTGATCGTCTGGCACATGCTGAGCAAAGATGAAGACTACACCTGGAGCCGGCCGGCGCTGCTGCAGTGGAAACTGCGCTACTTGGAACTGGCAGCGGGATATCCATCGCACCGGGGTGGCCGGCAAAAAGGACCGGCGGCCGCGTATAGCAACAAGGCTGTGCGTGAGGCAGAGCGGGAGATGGTCGGCCAGGCCGAGGAAGCTTACCGGCGGTTTGTGGCCAGCTGGAAACAACGATCACCGACGGGGTGCTCGGGTGCCGCCAATGAGGTGCGACAATCCTAAGCTGCGCGGCAGGGTTGCAACCTCACGCCCTGCTCTTCGCTCCGGGGTCACCCGAGCTCCATGACTATAGCAGAACCAGCCCTGCCGATCCACTCGTCGGTAGGCGGTGAGGGCCATACAACTTCTCGCCGTCCAGGTGGATCCGGCAAGCCTCTCGTTACGCCATGACGTGCTCAGACCAAGTTCATCCCGGCAGTAGGTAGACAGCGTCTGTCTGAGACTAACAGATGATACGAAAAATGCTCCCACCGACGTCGAAAACGGCTTGTCAAATACATCCGTCAAATATTTCGCGGTGCGGTGTACCACATCGTTCGGCAGAAGCCCTTCGTTCTGCAGGCGCAGGATGGCCTTGGGATACGACGCCAGTTTGTCGGTCGTGATCGATGAAGGAGGATAGTCGCTCATCACCCGCAGGGCTTTGCGCAGGAAGCGATACGCCGCTCCGGTGTCACGCCAACTGGCCAGCATGGAGGCGATCAGCCGACCGTGTTTATCGACCGCTCGAAACAAGTATCGCCAGCGCCCACCCACTTGCACATAGGTCTCATCTACTCGCCATGAGCCTGAACGATGTCCCTGGTTCGGTCGCACCCGCTTCTCAATCTCCGGAGCATAGCGTTGGACCCAACGAAAGATCATGCTTGGACTGACGCTGACACTGCGCTCAGATAGCATTTCAGCCAGATCGCGATAGCTGATCCCGTACTTGCAGTACCAGCGCACGCACAGCAGGATGATTTCGACCGGAAAGCGACGGCGCTTGAACAGAGATACGGGAGCGGATCCTTGATGAACCGCTCTTCGCTATACGGCCGAGGTTAATGCAACGGCGCCCGTTGGAGCCCGGTTCAGATCATGGGTTCAGATTACTTATCCCATTGCATGTAACCGGCCCAAGCTCATCGAAGAGGGCTCTTGCGTCGAGCAGAGCTGGTATATCATCATTGAACAGCCCGCAGATCCGTGTAAGAAGCTCACGAGCCGCTTGTGTTCGATCTTGCAGGTACCACATCCGCGCAAGGCTGGTCGCCGCCTGCAGTTCCCAAAGTCTTGCATTCTGCCCCCTCGCCAAGGCGAGAGCCTGCTGAAAGCAGAGTTCTGCTTCCTGCCGATCAGGCTCACCCACGGCCAACAGCAACTCACCCCGAACTCGGTGAAGTTCTGCTTCGATCCATCGGCCTCCTGTATGCCGAATTTGTGTCAGGGCCTCCTCCACAAGGATCAGGCCTTCCTGCGCACGATCTGCTTGCCTGTTGGCATTTGCCAGTAGGCCAAGGAAGTAGGGCGACCACATGTCTGCGCCAGTCGCTCGGTAGTCGACCAACCCCTGCTTCATCTCGGCAAGGCCTTCAGGCACTCGCCCGATCTCAGCCTGTGCCCACCCGTGGATGATTGAGCCGATCGCGCGATAAAGAGGAAAGCCCTGTTCCACCCCGAGTTCGATTGCAGCTTGTGCTTGTGCTTCGGCTCTCTGTGGATCCCGCAGCAGCTGGTTGAAGATGCACCCCCATGCAAAGGCAACCGCGGCGGTGCCAGGATGTTTAAGCTCACGCACAAGGGCTGGCACCCGGCTGCCATAATCTGATGCTTGCTTCGGATCTCCGAGAATAAGGTTCAGCTGCGACAGCCAACACAAGCACATGACGCGAGAGTCGATGGCATAAACAATCCCCGAATTGCGGTCCCGCACTGGATCATAAAGCGCGAGCGCCGCCTCGAAAGCATCGCAGCTCTCGGTAAAGCGGCCGTACTGGCACATAACTGAGCCTATCATGCGGTGGCCGATCATCTGAGCAGCCCCATTAGCCTGCTCTCGGCCGGCTCGCAGGAGATCGGATGCGATCTCATGGGCCTCCCTCAAGGCGCCACGCTGGAAATAAAAAACGGATTGCCCATAGAGAATCGGGAAGAGCTCCGGAACATTGCCGAGGTTAAGGCAGAGCTCATGCGCTCGGGCGTAGGCACGGCCGGTCTCGGGCGCGGCAAATCCCTTCCCAGCAATGGAAGCTTGACCAAGCGCAAGTTGCAGACGGAGTTCGTGTCTTTGACGATCCTGACCCTGAGCCAGATCCTGCAACACCGACAGCCCCTCGGTCAGGTGCGTGACCGCTTCGGCCATCGCAGAGCGGGCAAGCGCCTGTTCTCCGGCCCGCCGCCAGTACTCCACCGCCTGCTCTAAGAGCCCAGCCTCGGTATAGTGCCGGGCCAGCAGTTCCGGCTCCATGTCCTGGGTCTCGGGGAAGTGCTCCTCCAGCGCTCGCCCGATGCTGGCGTGCAGCTGCTGCCGTCGCGATTTGAGCAGGCTCTCGTGAGCGGCGTCCCGCACCAGAGCGTGCTTGAACGCGTAGTGGGTCTCGGGTGGCGTGCCGCGTCGGAAGATAAGCTCGGCGGCGGTGAGCCGATTGAGGGCGGACTGCAGATCCGGTTCCGGCACCGGAGAGACTGCAGCAAGAAGTGAGTACGAAAATTCGCGTCCTATGCAGGCTGCCACCTGTGCCACTTCTCTCACACCCGGCACCCGGTCGAGCCGGGCCAGAAGAGAGGCATAGAGCGAGACCGGCACAGCTCCCGGAGCGATCGATCCCGCCTCCAGCACCGCCTTGGTCAACTCCTCGATGAAGAGCGGCACACCATCGGTCCGGGCTGCGATCTCCCTCAGCACTGCAGGCGGCACGCTTTGGGTGCCGCTCAAGCGCGAGACGATCGCCTCTGTGGGGACGCGGCCGAGGCGGTTAAGCGTGAGGCGCGTCACATGCGGATGGCCTCCCAGGTTCGGCTGGTTGTCGGGCCGGCTTGTCAGCAGCATCAAGGCGCGGGCATTCGCAATCCGATCCAGGACCTGGCTGAAGAGTTCGAGCGTCGTGGGATCGATCCAATGAGCGTCCTCTACGACGATCAGAACTGGATGCCGGCGCTCGAGTCCGAGGAACTGCTGGATCAGGGCCGCCTGCATTCGGGCACGCCGTTGCTGGGAGCTCAGCTCCTGAATAGAACTGGGCAATTCCGCTTCAATGCCGAGCAAGGCGGCAATCAGCGGGGCGGCCTCCGAAATATCATCGGCTCCCCGGCGCAGCAGCGCCTCAATCTTTTGCCGTTTCTGCTCATCACTGTCCTCGGGCGTGAGCCCAGCTGCAAAGCTGAGCTGTTGCACAACGGGCCATAGTGGCGTGCCTGTATATTGGGGCGAGCACTGATAGCGCAGGACGATGTGAGGGTCCTCGGTCGTCTCATCCAGCAGGGCCTGCACCAAACGGGACTTGCCGATGCCTGCCTCACCAACCACGAGCACCGCTTGGCCTTCCCCCGCAACGGACTGGCGCCACCGCTCCAGGACCAGCGCCAACTCCTGATCGCGTCCCATCATGGGCATTGAGCGCTCTGAGTGGCGCGCTTCGAACCGGCTCTCAGCCAGATGGGGACGAAGAACTTCAAAGCTGTTGACCGGTTGATCGAAGCCCTTGAGGAGGACGGGACCGAGATCACGCAGATCGAAAGCATCACCGAGAAGCCGGCGTGTGCCAGCGGCAATCACCACGGTCCCAGCGGTGGCGATCTCCTGCAGTCGCGCTGCCAGGTTCGGCGTTTCGCCGACCACGGACTCCTCACGGGCCGCGCCATCGCCAATCAGATCTCCGACAATAACGAGGCCTGTGGCAATCCCCACTCGCGCCGCAAGCGGCTCCCCGAGGGGAGTGGAACGGCGTCTGACAGCCTGAACGATGGTGAGGCCAGCCTGCACGGCACGCTCGGGATCGTCCTCGTCCGCCCTCGGCCAACCGAAATAGGCCAGTACCCCATCGCCCATCAGCTTGGCGAGGTGGCCTCCCAGGCGGGCAATCTCACCGACCACGGCATCCTGGTAGGCATGGAGGACATTCCGCATCTCCTCCGGGTCGAGGCGAGAAGAGAGGGCTGTTGAGCCAACCAAGTCGACGAACATTAACGTCAGTTGGCGCCGCTCGGCATGCTGCGCTGCCGGTGTGGCAGGCGAATGGGTTGGCGGAAGCCCTGATGCTCCTTCAGCTGGTTCAGCCAATTCAGTTATCGCAGCCAAAAGCCGCTTGCGATGGCCAAGCGATAGGATGCCAAGTTCGCGCAGGTCGCCATCGGTCAACCTCGGAAGCAGGCCCGCGTCGATGTCGTTGTCGCGGAACGCCTGCTCATATTGACCAAGTCCCAAGTCTCGCAGCCACGCTTCGATGGTTACCGCATCCCCATAGCAGGACCTCGCGTTTTGCTCAAAGCGCAGCCTACCCGAAAAATAATAGCCCCGCCTAGCTTGCCGCAGCTAGAATCTAAACAGCCCGCCTGTCATGCCTCACAACGAGCGGCTTGGGCTGCCGTCATCGGAAGAATAGTATCCTGCCAAAGTAATGAAGCGCCAAGCCTTCTCCCTCCTCCGGTGAGATTGCCAGCCCACTTTCTTGCCCCACAACTAAGGTTCGGCTGCAGCGGCCGGCCAAGACGGTTGGCAATCTGGAGCCCAAAGGAAGGAACGCCCATGAAACGCCGTCAGTTTTTGGCCACGGCAGCAGGCGGGGTTGCCGCCACTGCCTTGGCAGCCCCTGCAGTTGGGCAGTCCATGCCTGAGGTGCGCTGGCGCCTGCAATCAGCCTTTCCGAAGTCGCTGGATACGCTCTGGGGAGGAGCTGATCTGTTCTGCCGACTTGTGTCGGATCTGACAGAGGGCCGCTTTCAGATCCAGCCTTTTGCTGCGGGCGAGATCGTTGGCACCTTCCAGGTCGCCGATGCGGTTGGGGATGGCACGGTCGAGGCAGGCTATGCGACGACGTACTACTACGTGGGGAAGGATCCGACTTTTGCACTGCCTTGCGACTTTCCATTCGGGCCGAATGCACGCCAGAAGACGGCATGGATGTACCATGGTGGTGGTCTTGACCTGTGCAACGAGTTCTTCGCTAAACACAGGATGTACGCGGTCCCCGCGGGCAATACCGGTGCCCAGATGGGCGGATGGTACCGCAAGGAAATCAAAACCGTTCAAGATCTTCAAGGCCTCAAGATCCGCATTGGTGGCCTTGGCGGTCAGGTGCTGCAGCAACTTGGGGCTGTGCCCCAGCAGATCGCGGCTGGTGACATCTATCCGGCGCTCGAGCGCGGCACGATCGATGCGGCGGAGTTTGTCGGCCCCTATGATGATGAGAAGCTTGGCTTCAGCAAAGTCGCTCCGTTTTATTATTACCCGGGTTGGTGGGATGGCGGCCCGCTCATCCATGTGATGATCAACATCAATCGCTGGAACGCACTTCCCAAGGTCTACAGGGCGGCAGTCAACGCGGCCGCCGCGCAAACATACATTGACGTGCTGGGCAAGTATGACGCCCGCAATCCAGCGGCGGTTCGCCGGCTGGTCGGGGCCGGCGCTCAGCTGCGGCCATTCAGCCAGGAACTAATGGAAGCTGCGTTCAAGGCATCCAACGAACTCTATGACGAGATCTCAACCAAGAACCCTGATTTCAAGAAGCTCTACGAGAGTGTTCGCGCGTTCCGGAACGAAGAGTATCTCTGGTTCCAAGTCGCCGAATACGCCTATGACAGTTTCCTGATCCGCTCGCGGGCGAAATGACATACAGAGAGGAAGTGCGCGAGACCTGCGCACTTCCTCTCTGTTGGCCTTCACCGTCGTGCTGGCACCTATTGGCACGATCAAAGAGGTTGCGCCTGCAGGAACCTACATCCACTGCTCCTCTGCTAGGCCTGCTTCCATGTAGAGCGAAATGGATTTCTGATTATCATGGTGCCGGTTCCACTGCCTAAATGAAACCGGGTAAATAATTGGAATTGCGCCGCTCACGATTTCATTCCCGAATCTTGCTGTGATATCGAGAAGGCCGAAGACCGCTTCTGATGCTGTGGATGGCTCCCACCCAGCGGTGAGGTAGCATGGTTGCTTCGAGCAGCCAGCGACACAGGAGCATCCCATGAGCACGGTCACCACCATTGGCTTGGACATCGCCAAGTCCGTCTTTCAGGTGCATGGCATCGATCCCGGAGGGGGAGTGATCATCTGACGCCAGGTCAGGCGCGGGCAGCTGCTCAAGTTCTTTGCCAGCCTGCCGCCGTGCCTGATAGGCATTGAGGCGTGTGCCTCGGCTCATCACTGGTCGCGCGAGCTCCAGAGCCTTGGCCATGAGGTCAAGCTCATGCCGCCGGCTTACGTCAAGCCGTATGTGAGGCGGCAGAAGAACGACATGGCCGAGCGGCGTTGGTGCTTGCGATGGGACATCTTCTCCTCCCGATGGACTAGCGCAAGGTGAGATGTCAACCGGATCATATCGTGTTGCAGCCTGCGCGGCGACCCGAAACTGGCACCGTCGAAAGGCGCCTGGAAGTGACAGTGATTGCCGAATTTCCCGGACGGAATGCCGGATTCAATCCGTGCTGGTGCTGAGGGTAGACCAGGGAACAGCCCGATGGAAACCCGCATTGATGAGATCGGTGACCGCATCTACCGCCTCTCGACCTACGTGCCCGACATCGCGCCGCCGGCCGGCTTCACCTTCGATCAGTTCCTCATCCTTGGTGAGGAGCCGATGCTCTTCCACGCCGGCTTCTGGCGCATGTTTCTGCTGGTGTTGGAAGCGGTGTCCCGGCTCATGCCGGTGTAGGGTCTGCGCTGGATCACGTTCGGCCACTACGAGGCCGACGAGTGCGGCGCCATGAACGAATGGCTGGCTGTGGCCCCGAACGCGCAGGTTGCGCATGGGATGACCGGATGCTTAGTGTCGCTGAACGACATGGCCAATCGACCGACGCGGGTGCTGGCGAATGGCGAGGTGATCGACATCGGTGGCAAGCGGATCCGCTACATTGACACACCCCATGTGCCGCACGGCTGGGATGCTGGAGTAATCTACGAGGAGACAACCAGAACGCTGTTCTGTGGCGATCTCTTCACGCATTTCGGCAATGGTCCTGGGATTACGGAACACGACATCGTCGGTCCGGCGCTCGCCGCCGAGGACATCTTCTACGACACGGGGCTCGGACCTAGCATTGCGCCGACGGTTCGCCGGCTGGCTGATCTGGCCCCATGCACCTTGGCTCTCATGCACGGCTCTTCGTATGTCGGTGATACCGTTGCGGCGTTGCACGATCTGGCCGACGCTTACGATCGGCGCCTGCGTGCCGCCATGGCCGAGATGCCGGCTTGATGCGTCCGCCAGCGAGGTAACACCTGATTGCAGTCGTATCCTGCTGGCGCTGCTGCATCATCGTCGCGCTCAGGTGTGGTGACGATCCGCTCTCCGCCGGGAAGCCTCGGTCGCTTCCGGATGAAGTCGTGTTCGTTGCTCACCGTAACCGCCTCTCGCTGAGGAAACATGCCATGACTCAAACAATCGCCCCCCTCTCCCGTGAAGATCCTCCAGCTTGGCAGCGCCTTCTGGGCCTCCAAGACACTGCTCAGTGCCGTGGAGTTAGAGCTCTTTACAAAGCTGGCTGAGAGCGGACCGCTCGAGGTCGCGCAGGTCCAGAGTGCCGTGGGCCTGCATGAGCGCAGCGCTCGCGATTTTCTGGACGCGCTGTTGGCCCTCGGCCTGCTCCAGCGGAGCTCAGACGGACGCTACACCAACACACCCGAAACAGATCTCTACCTCGACCGCCATAAAATGTCATATGTCGGCGGCATCCTCGAGATGATGAACGGGCGGCTCTACCGGTTCTGGGGCAACCTCACCGAGGCGCTCAGGACCGGCCTGCCCCAGAACGAGACCCGGCACGGGGAGCCCGACCTGTTTGCCGCGGTTTATGCGGAGCCCGCCCGCTTGGAACTCTTCCTGGGTGCGATGACCGGCTTAAGCCTGCCAACCGCCCGCGCTATCGCAGGCACCTTCCCGTGGAGTGAGGTTCGCACCTTTGCCGACATTGGCTGCGCTCAAGGCGGCCTGACCGCGGAGATCCCCCGTGCTCACCCTCACCTGAGAGGCATCGGCTTCGATCTGGCAGCTGTGCAGCCGGTGTTCGAGCGGTATGTGGCCCAGCAGGGTCTCGAGGAGCGCGTGACCTTCCAGACTGGCGATTTCTTCAAAGATCCTCTTCCCAATGTCGATGTGCTGGTGATGGGCCACATCCTTCACGACTGGAGCCTTGAGGAAAAAAAGCTCCTACTCCGCAAAGCTTACGAGGCGCTGCCCACCGGCGGGGCGCTCATTGTCTACGACGCCATGATCGATGATGGGCGGCGCGAGAATGCGTTCGGCCTGCTGATGAGCCTGAACATGCTGATCGAGACCCCAGCTGGGTTCGACTACACCGGTGCGGACTGTCGCACCTGGATGGCGGAGCCCGGCTTCCAGGACGTGCGGATCCAGCCGCTGCAGGGCCCCTACTCGGCGGCCATCGGGCGGAAGTAACGGAGCACAAGGAGCCGCGGGTTGGTTCGTGACGAGGCCGCTAGACCATCAAACGGTTGGGCTCCAAACCCCGTCGACGGCAGCGGCCTCGTCTTCACCCGGCCATGGTGGCATGGTGGTTCCCACCGCCTCCAGGGGTTCGGGCGAAACCGAGCGAAACTGGAAGTGGGCTCCTACCGGGATTGAGGTGGCGACCCCAGGCTCCACATCGACGATTTCGTCCCGGTCGTGCGAGGGGCGCCACATCTGCCCCCGGCCCGAGATGAAGTACCAGACTTCCTCGACGCTCCGGTGTGCCATAGCTTTTGAGACCGCATGCGGCGGCAGCGTGAAACGCGCGAGGCTGCCCCGGCTCGTGCTGCACAGGACCCGCACCTCGGACCCATCGGGAGCAATCGCATCCGGAAGCGCGCCGAGCCGGCAGGTCGCAAACGACATGAGCCATCCTCCTGCACCCGATGGATAGAGGTTACCACATTGAAGAGGTCAGTGTGCGACGATGCCTTCATGACCTCCCGGTCGACCCAGGCCCTTGATCGATGCGTACTTCATGGCTGTGCCGTTCCACAGGTCCACCACCCCGGGTGACTGCATACCGGAGGCTCACCCCGCCCGATTGCCCTGTTGAAAGCTCCGGAACGCGGACCATGGCTGTTGCATTGCCTCAAGCCCTGATCGGCTCATTCAGGAACGGCAACCACCATGTTCGATACTGTGCCTTCGACATTGCTCACCATTTTTCTGGCGTTCTGCGTTCTCTGGCTGGTCGTACAAGCCCTTCGAAGGATTGTGAGATCTCGTCGGGGGAGGCGAGAGCCCGTTTTGGAACCTGTATCTGAATCTCAGCGAAATGAGCATGGCCGAACCACCCCCCACCCAACCCATCCTCTCTCCACCATCCCGGATGCGGCGGACGTTCTGGCTCTGAAAGCCGCCATCGACAACCTAGCGCGGCAGGTTGCGGCTCTCGAGAAACGGCTGGCGTCCGGTCCAACACTCGTGGGGCCGACGCAAGCTCCTCCACCTGATCGAGTCATCGAGCCGCGACCCGAGCTATCGCCGGTGACACCAGACCATCGCATCTGAGACAGGGATTCCAGACATCCCAAGGCTCCACAGGGTAGGCTCAGGAGCGCCGGAGGAGAGCATGAGGGCTTGAGGGACAGTGGTAGCCAATCAGCCTCAGGCTGCTGCCGTGCCTTCGCGCCTTTGATCCTCAAGCTGCCCCCCTCGCAGTCTCCAAAGCGGAGAGCATAAGGTTATGTGTCATGTGAGAGTGTCCGGTCCCTCAGTGACGAGCGCGGGCAGGTGTGCGAGCGTATCGGCGACCTGACGCTTTGCCGTGTCAGAAAGTGGGAGGAGGGGTCGTGGTGGCGCAGTGCGGCAGATATCGAGGAGGTCGGCGAGCGCGTAGATGACACGCAGGCTCGAGTACTGCCTGAATAATTCCCAAAGCGGTTCAAGCGCACTGTCGAGCCGACGCGCCTCGGCGGCATCGCCTTGCTGCGCGGCCCGGACGAGCCTCAGGCACACGCCCGGCAACAGACCGCCAAGGACGCTGTACCAGGTATCGGCTCCGGCGAGCATCGTCTCCGCCACCGTCCAATCCGCACTGCACCCAATCGAGAAGCCCTGCGGGACGAGCGCGCGCTGGGCGGCAAGGTGCCGGGCCGTGTCCTCGGCCCCAACACCGGGATTCTTGATCGCAACGATGCCCGGCACCTTCGCGAGACGGGCGACGAGATCCGGCGTGAACTGGAAATGCGTCGTGCCAGGATTGTCATAGATCACGATTGGCAGACCACCCTCGCGCGCCACGGTCGAGAAGTGCTCGAAGACCTCGTCGTCGGTGAGCGGCGTGTAGGACGCGGCCGAGAGTAGACCCGCCGCCGCACCGATGTCCTTGGCATCTCGGGCGAGCGCGACTGCCTCATCGGTGCGCAGGGCGCCAATCCCGGCGATGACCGGAATCCGGCCGGAGGATTCGTCCATCGCGGCCTCGACTGCCCGGCGCCGCTCGCCGCGGGTCAGGTACATATAGATGCCGGTGCTGCCGAGCAGGCCGATCGAGTCGACCCTGGCCGCAACCAGGCGGCCCACCAGCCTGCGTAGCGCGGCAGTGTCGACGCAGCCGGCAGCGTCGGTGGGCGTGATCGGGAAAGCCGACAATCCTTGAAGCGGCGCCATGGGGAACCTCGAGGCTTCGTTCATGGGCGGAACAGTAGCAGTGGATATCGGCGATGCCAAAATGACCGCACTAGCGGCGACTACGAGGGCTACCTTCCGGCCTTCCGGTGAAACCCCGATCCGAGGACTTGCCGCTCCTCCTTGAGGAGCATAGTGGCCGATCTGGCCCACCAAGGCACGACCGATGTCCTCGTACCCAACCTTCCGGCTATCCGGATCACCCCGGCGGTACAGGCGCAAGGCTCCCGGGCCGTCGAGGCTGCAAACAACCTTTCCGCGCAATTCAACAAGGCCCCTGATCAGGCTCTATCGGACTTTGCCAGCCAGAACGGACTGCGACTGTATCGTCTCGACGTCTGGCAGATGGCCGAGCGGGTCCGCACCGATCCGGCCGCGCTGGGCTTCTCCAACGTCACCACTCCCTGTGATCAGCACCGGAACTGTGACGGTTATCTGTATTGGGATGAGGTCCACCCGATCACGCAGGCCCACCGGCGCCTGGCGGAAGCCGCCGTCCAGGTGCTGGGCGAGCCATAGAGGTCAGCAAAGACACTGCAGGTCGCAGGGACAAAGCCCAGGGCGTCTGCTGTTAGCTCTGAAGCTCAGGCGGAACGGCTGAGAGATCCTCGTGATCGTGGTCAACCGGCACGAGGAAGGTCACAAACACACCATCGTCATCCTCCGCGTCCTCATCAGCGTCGTTGACGTCGAATTCAGAAGCCTCGAAGGCAGCGACCTCCTGATCCGATGCAGGACGGATGGTCAGCGATGCCTGCCCATCCCACAACGGCGTTCCGTCGCTGGTCATCACGGTCAGATCCTCCTTGAACTCGTCGCTTTCGAAGATGTCCCGCGCCCGACCTTCTTCCGCATCAGTGATCGCAATAGGTCTGCCATCGATCTCAAGAGTGAACATCGCCTCTCCTGCTTGTCACTGGTTGAGCGGCCATCCGCATGCCATATCCAACGACTGTCGCAGGCGTCGGTTCGCTGCAGGTCAACGGGCGCTCGGGTCAGTTCCTGTCTTGGCACCGGCTTCTCTAGCCAAGGTACGCCTTGTTCTTCTCCTCACTCGACATGCCACGCCGCACTTCGCTTGTTCGAGGGAGAGCGAAGCTGCCTCAGACGTGCGAAGAGGGCCTGGCGGGGATTGGAGATGGGTGTCCAAGCCCTCTTCCGGCCGTCGGGCAGGAGCTGTGGCCAGACCAAGCATGGGCCGGTCCGTGATCCCTGTCGACTCGCCTTTTGCGCCTCTTGGCAGGCTGCCGCGGTGCAGGCAGGCTCCAGAGGTTACGTCGAGGCGGTTCAGATGTCAGGCGATCGTAAGCTGTTGAAGCAGGCGTTGCGGGAGTTGGTGACCCTCAAACATCGCATCCACGACCCATCCCGGTTCCGGGGATAGCTCTATACGACAGCTTTGAATGAGTGGGCCGAGCGCCTCAACGTCGACCCCGGCAAGCTCAACAAGCTGGTGCAGATCCGCGAGGCAATTGCATGCGCGCCCCTACATTAGAAGCCTCTGGATGAGGACGCGCACGGTCTGAGCCAGGCTGAGGTGATGAGCAGGGTCGGCCCGCGTCTGGCGGATCGGCGGGAACTGGGAGCCAATGGGAGGGCTCTTCTGTTGGACATTGAGCGTGCTTGTCTAGGTCATGACCTCGTGCGGAACGCTCGATCTCCAAAGCGCCAAGTAGAAGAAAGCCACCAGATCCAACGCTGCGTGATGTCGCCTCCCCGGCGACCCTGCTGTCCCGTCGGCGAAGGGCGAGTCAGAGGATTTCTGAGGCAACAATGTCTCGTTGTGTCATTGTTCTCTTCGCACTTGGTCAAATCGGCTCGGCTGCCATGTTGCGGTGGAACCGTCTCACCACCCCCCATGGATCTCAATTCCAACCCCAAGGCCGTGCTGAAGAGCGGTCCGTGTCTCGTTTTTGGTCATGCCCAAGACCGAGACCCTCATACGGATCCAGTTGGGCGGGACCCTGTCCCGTGAACTCACCGGCCGCCATCCCCCCTACCGCTCCTGGGGCATCGTCTAGCTCGGGTCGGCTGCTATCTCTTGGGTCTCAGAGCATTACCAGCTACTCTGGCTCAGGAGCCGCCATGATCACGCTTTACACCTGGACCACGCCGAACGGCCGCAAGGTGCCCATCATGCTGGAGGAGACTGGCCTTGCTTACGAGGTGCGGCCGGTCAATCTCGGGAACAACGAGCAGTTCTCGCCCGACTTCCTGGCCATCTCGCCCAACAACAAGATCCCGGCCATCGTCGATGACGAGGCGGAGGGTGGCCCGCTCACCCTCTTTGAGAGCGGCGCCATCCTGACCTACCTCGCTGAGAAATCCGGCCGCTTTCTCGCCCCTTCCGGGCCGGCTCGGTACAGGGCGCTGGAATGGACCTACTGGCAGGTCGGCGGCCAGGGGCCCATGCTCGGTCAGCTCGGCTTCTTTGCCAAACGCTCGGACGAGAAAGCGCCGCTGGCGATCAAGCGCTTTACCGATGAGGCCGATCGCCTGCTCACGGTCATGGAGCGGCGTCTGGCTGAAGTACCGTACCTGGCCGGCGACGCGTACACGATCGCCGACATTGCAGCCTATCCCTGGACAGTGGCGGCCACCACGTTCCTGAAGGATGTTCTGACCGACAGTCTTGCCACCAAACCATCACTCCACCGCTGGCTGAGAGAGGTCGGAGAGCGCCCTGCGGTTCAACGCGGAATGGCAGTGCCGAAGCTCTAGGGGCGGACCGTGGCAGCGTACCGGTCTCGTTCAATGGTCCGCCGTTTCCGACTGCTCGCCATCGCGCTCCTCGCTTTGTATGTCTGCGCACTGGCTGTGTTGTTCGTGAACCAGCGCAGCTTGCTGTATCCGGCCTCGGATCGGCGCACCAGTGTTGCGGAAGCAGGCCTCACCGGCTTTCAGGATCTGGTTTTCCAGACACCAGACGGCGAACGGCTGGTAGCGTGGTGGAAGCCACCGCAGCCCGGCAAGGCGCTGATCCTGTACTTCCATGGCAATGGCGGCAGCCTCTGGAACCAGCGCTTCCGTGCCCGGGCCCTGTCAGCATCGGGGCGTGGATTGCTCATGATCAGCTACCGCGGCTACTCCGGCTCGACCGGCTCGCCCACGGAGGCGGGCCTGCATACCGATGCCCGCACCGCCTATGAGTGGGTGAAGCAATCTCATGAAGCCTCTCGGCTGGTCGCGTATGGCGAGTCCCTTGGCACCGGGGTGGCGGTGCGGCTGGCCAGTGAGCAGCCCTTGGCCGGCCTGATCCTCGACGCGCCCTACACCTCCACGGCCGATGTGGCCAGCCTCACCTACTGGTATGTGCCCGTCTCCTGGCTGATGCTCGATCAGTTCCGCTCGCTGGACATCATCCAGCAGGTGAGGGCACCGATCCTGGTCCTGCACGGCACGGACGACCGCACCATCCCGTTCGCCTTCGGCGAGCGGCTGTATGCGGCGGCTCCCGAGCCGAAGCGCTTCATCCGCATCGAGGGTGGGAGCCACAGCCGCAATCTGGAGCAGGGTGGCATGGCGGCCGTGGAGGACTTCCTCGCGGCGGTCGAAGCCCATCTGCCCGAGCGTTCCTCCGGCAACGCCGTCACACCACAGCAAACACCATAGAGGCCCGATCTACCTCGTGATGGCTTTGCCGCATCAGCAGGAAGGCTGAGACATCCTTGATCGATCAATCCCACCATGCTTTATAGGGCAGGGCATTCAGAAGGTGGATGCTTGCACAGCATCAGCCCATAAGCCGTCCTTGACCATCCTTCTCTGGCACTCCTGGAAGTCGCTCCTCAAGGACAGAACATTCAACCGGTCAGGCCCGCGCACGCCCATGTTGACCTTGGAACGCTCTACCTCGCTCGAACAGATCATCAAGAAGAGCCGGTTCGTCGCGACAGCCGGCCCGGTTGCGAGCGACGAGGCCGCTAAGGAGTTCATCGCCGCGCACTCGGTCGGAGATGCCAACCACAACTGCTGGGCTTGGCGGGTGGGTCAGAGCTATCGCTGCACTGACGATGGTGAACCCAGTGGCACCGCCGGCAAGCTGATCCTGCAGGCCATTGATCGGTTATCCCTCGACAATGTCGCTGTTGTGGTTACGCGCTGGTTTGGAGGGGTTCTTCTCGGCAGCGGCGGCCTGATGCGGGCCTATGGGGGCACCGCAGCCGCCTGTCTGCGGACAGGCAAGCTGGTCGAGATCTTGGCCGTTCGCGAAGTCACTATCACCGTGACCTTTTCCGATCTGGCTTTGGTGACGGCGCGACTGGCCAGCAGCGCGGGTGTTCAGATCCGCCAGGAGCGCTTCACCGAGACAGGCGCAACGCTGACGGTGGATTTCCCTGAAGCGAGCGCCCTGCAAATCGCCCGCATGATCATCGACATCACCAGCGGCCGGGCATCGGTTGTGTTGGATCCTAGCATCGCCGGCTGATCTTAGGATCGGCAAGACTGCATCGGCTCACCCGCTGGTCGAACCTTACTGCCAGAATCAGCGAGCGTCAGGAAGCCGGCAGGGAGCGGAACTTATTACGGTTGCGCTGAATGACTCAGATCGACCCGCACCATCATGTGGCTCGGCATTCCATACCGTCCCGTTCCGCGAAACTCGCGGTAGGTTTGACATGCACTGGTTTTGCCCGATGCAGGAGAGACGACCTACCCGAGGGGTCAATGCGGACCTCCGGCTTAGTACTACAGCCGGGCCTTTCCTCGGTGCCGTGTGCGTTTGCGCCAGTGACATTCGCGCGCCCGCTGCTGATGGCGCCGACGCCACACCGACCAGTGCTCCACGGCCTCAAGCGAGGGCGGCCGCT
>NZ_JAMXFI010000076.1:0-38146 GCF_025460875.1 Microvirga yunnanensis | reverse complement strand
TCTGGGCGAGACTCTTGTCCAGCTCCGCGAGCTCGGCCCCAAGCCGATCCAACTCACCGGCATGGCGCAGGATCACTCGGCGCTGATCCTCGGCGAGCGGAAGGGCCTCCAACCAGGCCCTTCCGCGGTTCGAGAACAGGCTGCCTTGATAGGGTGGGATCAGGTGAGCGTGCAGAACCGCGTGGATCCGATTCTTGAGGCGGGTCATCTGCGCGACCAGCTGGGTGCGTTCGGCCGTGACACGGCGGCGGGCCTCGGTCTCCTCGTCCGGCATCCAGACCTCGGGTAGGAACCCGCTGGCATGGAGCTTCGCCAGCACGCGCGCGTCAATCTTGTCGGTCTTGACCTTAGCCCAGGCGATCGCCCGCACCAGGTTGGGATTGGCAATCACCACGCGTGCCACGAACGGCGACAGCAGGCGCACGATGGCGCTGGTGTTGCCAGTCGCCTCTAGGACGACCTCATCGTTGGGCCTCAGGGTCTTGGCAAAGTGCAGCAGGCGGCTGCGTTCGAGATCGATCTTGCCGGCATCCCGGATAACTCCTTCCTCCAGGATTGCCATCTGGGCAAAGGAACGATGGACATCGAGAGCAATGATCCTCATTTCCGGCTCCTATGGCTTAAGCAACTTCGGGAGCCAGTGGGCCACACGACAACTACGGATCCGCGCTCGCAGCGCACCCGGGCCAGTCGAAGGGGCGGCCAGATAATAACACGAGCTCTCAGCTCACAAATACTTTCGGCCTGCCCACCTTCCGTGCTCCCGACACCCCTATCCCGGTGCGCCGAGGATACCTGATCCGTCAGCCTTCAGAAACCTGAATGGAGGTGTCGCGCCTATTCATGCCCGATAATAACATCCTTGAGGCGGATCATAGCGCGCTCAAGCGCGTCATCCGTCCAACGCGCGGCTTCCAGACGCCGAAAACCGCCGCCGCAACTCTGACGGGTTTTGAAATCATGCGCATGATCCGCCGCGGTCATTACAACAAGCGGGGATGTCGAGCGACAAGCGAAATTCGTCTCCTCAATCAGCTCTTCGGTCTTGCTGCCTGAGCGGCCCGTTAAAATGGGTCCGTTATTCCGTTTTCAAGTTACTGCAACAGTGCCAGAGCACTCGGGTCTGTGATGGTGATGCCACCCCTGCTTTGCTTGAGCAAACCAGCGGCTTGGAATTTCTTCATGATGGCACTGATCGTTGAGCGCTGGACCCCCATCCGGTCTGCCCAGGACTCGTGCGTCAGCGAGATTATCGCCTGATCAACCCGATCACTCGTGCTCAGGATCAGGTGAGCACACCGGGCCTCCACACTATGGATGGCGTTGCAGGCAACATTCTGGAGAACCCGCGCCATTTGAGCCTCCATGAAGTGGCGCATCAGGCGCTGGATGGCGGGGCGGGTGCTGATCACCTCGTGCATCTTGGCAATCTTGATCCGTGAGGCCGTGCCGGTGAGATGCACGACATAGTGTCCGAAAGCCTGATTGGTGATGGCTGCTCCGGTGAGACCCGTGACGCCCTCGCGGCCGAACACCGCCATCTCGGCAGTGCGTCCGTCCTGCATGACAGCCATCAGCGAGATGATGATGTTATGCGGAAAGTAGGCGTCGTAGAGGGGCTGACCCGCCTCGCAGAGCACCTGACCCTGCTGCAGCTCACAATCTCCAGGAGCGGCTCCAGACAGGCAAAGTCTTCCGGCTCCAGAGCAGCCAGGACCTTGTTTGCCCGATGTTCCCGGGCAGTCCCTGCATACAGAATATCCGCTGAATACATCCGTTATCTTGCCCCCTTGTGGGCTCTCAATGTTACGGAGCGTAGTCAAAGGCAACGAATTTTCTTGCGGTTCACCCTGACGCAGAAAGTTCACATCTTAACCAATCTGGCCTTCGTTAGGTTAGAGTTGAAGATCCGGTGGGAATTTTGTGTCGCATTACGCTGGAGAAAGTTTGCCTAAACTTGGAGGTGAACTGCGATAAGAGAGATTGCAATCGCCAGATCGTTCGATTCAATCCAGGCGGGAGCGTGTGTTAGGATTGCGCTCCAGAGAGCTGATCCGGGAGGCCGGCAATGATCCGGGCTTCGTGCCATACCGCCGATAATGCATTCGCTCTCGAGTTCGACGCGACGCCGTGGTTTGCCGAGGCCGATCCGCAGAGCATTCTGCATCTTGCCGAGCAGGGCTGGTCCAGTGCGTGGGTCGCCGATGCTCTTGAAGCGCGGCCCGGCTACGAGGGCCTTCATCGGCTCATCGACTATGCGGCCACGCGGCTGAGGGACGAGTCGCTCGAGGACCCCATGTGGGCTGCGATCGAGTGTTTCGTCAGCCAGCCTGATGCCACGCAGTGGCTTGGAGAGAACAGGCCGGAGATCGTGTCGATGCTTCATAGCCGGCAAGCGGAGGCACAAGGCGGTTAAGCTCCTCGGCATGCGGCCTCACTCTCAATCCTCGCAGGGAGAGCCATCGATGCATCTCTTCGGAGCCCTGGAACTCGACATCCGGCCCGGAACACCGGACAACCCAGCCGGCGTGACAATTGCCCTCCTCCGTTACGCCCGGGGTGAGGACGGACGCCTGTTTATCACGCCAGAGTGCACGTCTGTCGAAGAGATCGAGGGGCAGATCAACTCTCTTCAGGATGAGCTGGACGAGATCCGCGAGCGGGCTCAGCGGGCCTTCCAGGTCACCTGAAGTCAACATCTTCGGACCGTGTACCCCCACGGAGCGGCTGAGCTACCCCTTCGAGCGAGAGGCTGAAGCAGGGCAGGAACGTACACTCATCAAGAGACCTCGTCGGGGAGGCTTTCAAATGAGGGTCATAATTTCGGCTTGTCGCAACAAGGCATTCTCGTACGGCCCCATGCCGCTGGCTCACCTGAACCTCAGACTGCCGATGGCGGTGAACGACAACCACGCTCTATTCAGTCCTCCGAGACGCTGCCTCCCTTTGCACAGTGAAAGGACAGCATATGGGCGAGCCGCGTTTATCCCTGCCGTGCTTGCCATTATTGCTGGCATCATCATGTTGCCGCGGCTTCAAGGTCTTGCAGTTTCCATCACGACGGCCAGCGAGGAGAGGCCAAAGGTTCTGCGCGGCAGCCCCATCGCCCCTGCTCTTCGGCAGCCACAAGGAAATGGTTGAGAGGGTGTTCTTGAGCCGCCTGGAGGCGTTGAAGCGATTGCATTGATGTCTGAAGCAGATCCTGACCCTGTGCCCGCTTCGGCATCCAATCATGCCCACGAAGCCTTCCAAGCAACGTCACTCGCTCGAGCGGATCTTCCGGGTAGCGGCATCCCGCCCGTTGCGCCTCTGCAGCTCTGTATGGCTCCTCAGACGCCTGAACCAAGACGTATTAGGCTGCCGGCTTGCTCGACACACCTGCGTGGGAGAGCATGTTCCTGCTACGTACTCTGTTAGCGCTCAATCAGGAGCAGATCTTGCGCTGGTCCCCATTTGCGAACTGCCTGCCGTCGCAGCCCAGCCCTCGGCAGGGCATCGGCCCGGATCCCGGGAAAACCGTCGGATAGTTAGATCAGATGCGCCAGCGACATCACAGCTGACAGGACGCTGATGCTGAGAAGAAGGTGGAAGCCTGCCTTGCAGATCATCCAAGAAATAGAATTCCCCTCTGTGAAGAATGCCTCGGCCTCTGCTCGAATGTGCTTCGCGTTGGTTCGAGTTTTTGCGCAAAAATGCATGATCAATGTCCCTGATACGGTCTGATATCGCTCCTCATGTTTCATGATATCCTGATTGCAGCCGACTAAGCTGTGATGTGGTTCACATTTGGCAGGAGACTGATTGAGATTTTGGCTAACTGGCGCAAGTCGCTCGCGTGTCACACGCTTTGATCATTTTGTCTGTGCTGATCATCACAGAAATCCTGCTGCATCAAGCATATTATCAACAAATATTGACGCAGTGAAAGTTGAACCAGGCGCTGGTGACAACGTGCCGACATAGACGGCAATAATTCTGATGTTGATGCCGATCCTTATCCTTGATTGCGGCAGAGGAGTCCTCTCATGAAAAGCTCTCTTATCCTTACTCTCACGCTTGGCGCGGCACTCATTCCCGCAGCTGCCTACGCCGAGCGTCCCAACACTTACGTAACTGAATTCGCTGAGATGTCCTCCAAGATGATGCGCGATGGTCAAATTCAGCGGGTGATGGAGGAAGGACGCGCCAACAAGGCGGCGTTCGAGGCGCTCAAGCAACGGGAATTGCAGCAACGGTCATTGCAACAGCCCACATATACAGGGTCTGTGCGGCGTCCACGTTGATCGCCGTTCGAAAACCCGGTAGGGCGAGTTCGCGCCGGCGCCGGCTGATGTCAAAGTCCTCGGTCGAAGATTGACCGAGGCCGTCCTCTAGAAGGGCCTCGGCTTGTCACACCGATCCGGCGCTCGGGCGTGCTGCGCCAGCGGCGCGGTCAGACGAACGAATTACCTGGGGGCCCGATCCGTTCCCGCTTCTGCGTCGTTGTCCCGTTAACTTGCTTGGAGTTGTGAGGATCGTTCACGGGAGAAAGCGGATGCCTGTCTACAAGCGTGAGTTGGCCTTTGCCGCGGATCACCCGACGGAGAATGCAGGCGACTGGTGGCACCTGGTCCTCGATACCGACGCGCCGGGCCTCTATGTGGAACACACCTGGATCCATGCCAGCCCCCATCAGGACGACCAGGCCGCCCGTGGGGCACAGCGCTTCGGGATCAACGACTTTCTCACGCTCGCCGAGGGCCGGCCAGCGCACCCGATGCTCATGAGCGCCCTCAAGGAAATGTTCCGCGACGCCGCACCCACCTCTGAGTAGCGTCGTTACCCGCAGTGCCTTCAACGCGCATCAACAGGCGCAGCCGATCCCACGTGCACCCCCTTTCAGGCCGAGGCGACGGTCATCATCGGATCGCGCTCATCAGCATTGGGATGGAACGCCGTCGTTTCCCGCTGACGGCGTCTCTCGAGCGAGCCATCACGGGCCTCCTCAGGCAGTCCCAGCCCGTACCGCCCATTCATATATGACACAGCCCGGGAGCACGCATTCACATGGAGCAACCATGGCTCGAGGTTCGCCGCTATCGCGCATTGTGATGGCGTGCTTCAGCTCGTGATCCCGCAGCCTGTGGGAGCTACCTTGCACCTGCCGCCAACTCGGAATTGGCAGCGTTGCCCTCACTTAGCTCAATCGATAAGCGCAGCTTGGTTGGTCGCTTCAGCCACTTTGATGTCCGTCTCGGCCACCACGCAGGTGATCCCGCTTTTCACTTCCTGGATAGGTTGTGTCGCAAATTTGGAGAGGAAACGCGAGAGGGCCAAGGTGGTCGGGATCGTCGCACTCTCCGACGTCCTGCGGGCCCTGGCGCGGATCCTGCCAACGGACGTCCCCGACGCCGTTGCCGACGACCGGATAGCGGAGGCCGTTCTGGCGGGGCTGGGCGAGCAGAAGTGGGGCAGCAAGTTCATCCGGGTGCATGTCGAGAATGGGGTGGTGACCTTGACCGGCGCGATCCTCGACGACCGCGAGGGCCAAGCTGCCAAGGTGGTGGCAGAGAATGTACCGGGTGTGAAGGCAGTGGTCGATCAGATGGCATGGATCGAGCCGTTCTCGGGAATGGTGGTCCTTCCGGAGGAGAGTGGGACGCACCGGCAAGCCTCGCGGTGAGAGCCGGCGCGGCAGAGGGCCTGGAACCATGGGTCGTGATCGACCGAAAGTGCCCCTTGACGACGACGGAAGGCCTGTCCTGCCAGCGATCGAACATCTCTGTACCACCGCGTTCATCCGGCCATCGTGTCCAATGCCCGCGCGATCGTGATAGCCGTATTCCAATTGCGGTTCGTTCCAACCGCGCCCAGAGCCTTGAGGCCGAAGCCCGATGTCATCCTCGAACCCGGGATGGGAGCCTCGCCAAACAAGGCATAGAAGTCTCGTTCGGCTGTCCGCTCGACCCGTTCGTCGCCGACTGATTGAACCCCTCCACACCCAAGTGGTCGGCGACGAAGTCTTATCGGGTTTGCCTCCTGGCTGCCACACCCGGAAGCCAAACCCCGCATCGAAGGCATCGCCAGGACCAGAGACCATACGGCGGCCATCGCTCAGAGTTCCTGGCCGATGGCCTTCAACTTCTGAAAGTCAGTTTGGGGTCATTAGCTGACCTTCCTCCGCGGTAAACATTGGAACGCCATGGCGCCTCCAGCGCGACGAACAAAACCCGATGGGCCCAATCTAGGTCTACTCACATAGCGGATATCAACTCAAGGCCCGCCGGACCTTGTCGTGGTCCAGCGGGCTCGTTGTGCTTACACGGGGGATGCGGCTGCCGGTTTCGGGTGCTCAAGGAAGAAGCGCATCATCTCACGGCTAGCATCCGGTCCCCGCGGCTCGGTGTAGGACCCACTCGGGCTTCCACCAGACCAGGCATGTCCTGCCCCGTGCAGAACCCAATGCTCGAGCATTGGGTGTCCGTTATCATCGCACGCCACCGCGCGGGTGTAGTTGATCCCGCCTGAAGCCTGTCCCCGGCTGACCGTCGTCCGGAGATCCGAACCCGCCCCCGACTGAGCAGCGACTTGGTCGCCATTGATGGGGTTCACGGTCGTATCCCGATCGCCATGGAACACGATGGTCGGAACAGGCTGCTTGGCCTCCCCCTGGTGAGGCGCCCCGCCCTGGCGCATGGCAGCAAACGCGGACGGCATGTCGCGAGCCGCCCCGCACGCCAGCCCGGAGTGGACGCCCACGGCCGCATAGAGATCGGGGTAAGCCGAGCCCATGATCGCCGCCGCTGCCCCGCCGGCGGAGAGCCCAGCCACATAGACGCGTCCGGGCGCGACCGAGAGGTCACGCATGATCTGACGGGTGATGCCGGCGATCAGCGACGGCTCACCTCGATCTCGCTGCTGATCCGCCGTGTTGAACCAGTTCCAGCACTTAGACACGTTGGCGGACTGGGCCTGCGCCGGATAGGCCACCAGAAACGTCTGCTCCTCGGCCAGTTCGTTCATGCGCGTGCCCGCCGCAAAATCGTCCGGTGATTGCGTGCAGCCGTGCAGCATCACCACGAGCGGCACCGGCTGACCCGTGTAGCCGCTGGGGATGTAAAGCTTGTAGGTACGGCTTCCCGCCTCGTTGGCAAAGGTCCGCTCCTCGAAGCGGGCCCCCTCCGGCAGCGGATCCGGTGTCCGGGCTGCCCCCGGTCCAACCAAGCCATCCAGACCGGGTAAGGAGCCGGGCTGTCCCATGCGCTCGAGGAAACCGCGCAACGTTTCCGGCACCTGAGCCTGGCCCGACGCTCCGGCGAGATCACCGAGAGGATTTGAGGCACTGTGTGGGAAGTTGAACTTCGGCGGGGTCCAGGCCCCTCCCCTGGAACGAGGCGGTACCATGTCGATGATACGCGCAGTACGCCCTGCGGGACGATGGTTGGCATCTTCGCTGCTTCCGCCTGAGGTCGCGGGCGGATGGTCGCCCGTAAGTCCTCCTTGAAGGAGTGTCATGGCTTCGGCGAGTCGCCCTTCGCGGGTGAGTCGGGTTGCCTCGAGCATGTTTAAGTTCGGTTTCATGGTCATGGGTTCGGTCCTGTTGCGGAGTGAGGTTGGGCCAAGCAGCGCCTGCCCCTTGCCGCGTCGGAAAGGGTGGAACAGGCCTGAAGGCGGTGTGACGGGCGGAAGCCCGGGTGGTTAGCGCATGCGGTCCTTGAGCGCCTCTTTCACGGCGGAACTGGCGTGCAAGGCGCCGAGGACGTGAAGGGAGGCGATCGTCTGCCGGGCCAAATCGGGTGTGACATCCCCAGCGATACTGGCCAGACCTAGAACTTGGATGTGCAGCACTTCGCCGGCGGCGTGCACGGCTTCGAGGTCCTGGCGGCTGAAGTGCCGCAAGCCCAGGTCGAGGTGGTGTCGCTCGACTGATTTCTTGACGGCGTCATGGTGCCGATCGAGCTGATTTCGAATGGCTGTGCGGATAAAGTCGGTCCGGTTGGAGTAGAAACCCTCCTGGACCAAAAGGTCGATATGGCCCAGGTCGACGTAGCCAAGATTGATCGTGATCTTCTCGCTGTCTGCGGCCTTGGGCCGGAGTTCATGCACGTTATTTGCCATCTCGGCCATCCTCTTGCCATCCCAGTGGATGGTAAATGGAGGGTTGAGGTAGCGAGTTCAAGTCCCAAGTCCGATCATTCTTTGAACCCAGCCTGCTGCTTTTCGCCTTTGTTGCAGGGCATCAGGACTAGGTAGCTTGGCCTTGCGTGAGTTCTGTTGGAAGCCGTGATGCCGACCTTGGGCTATCCTGCTGCAGGCAGATCCCAATGAGGAGTGTAGGCCCGTTAAACGTGGCTGGGTGGCAGGTGCCAGTGTTACTCTTTCCTCGCTCTGGATCTTCCGCCATTTTGCATCGCACAAATTTGCCGCAGTCTGCCTGGCTCGAAAGCCGCTTCATCTGCCTTAGTCTCACGCCAACCCGTACCGATCGCTGGCGAAAGGAAGAGCCACATGGGTCAGAGGTTCTGTCCACAGTGTTCCTGCGACGCAGCATCAGTCTTGAGCTTCCCTACGCATGATGGTGGCTTCGCCGCCGCTGTTCAGTGCCACGTCTGCGGGTTCGAAAAGCCCACCGAGTGTGGTCTCGAGGACGAGCAGACCGCCCGCGACGCCGCGGCCCACGCTTGGTTGGAGGAAACAGAGGTCCTCCCCTCGACCCCTCGCATGTGTTTCCAGTGTTCAGGCTTCCGGACGTCCTGGCGGAGCCGGCAGATGAATGTTCCTGATCCAGGGGCGATAAATATTCGAGCTGCCCTGCCGCCATCACGGACCCACAATCCATAAGATATCCCAGACAATGAGTTTTATTTCCGCCAAGATCGTTTACGGCTAGTACTTGTTATTACTCGAAAAAGGCTTATATCAGCTTTATCGGATTTTGGCCGGACAATCGGGTCGTTTCGCTTTTGACACTGTCAGGCGCACGTTCGGACTCTTTTACCATTACATCGACGAACCGAGTTGAGGTCACGCTGGTGCGTGCCTTCGCTCACGTGCATCTACCGCAATCGCGAAAGGCTACCCCATGATCATGGGTGCCGTGAAATTCTACAACGACATGAAGGGCTTCGGCTTCATCCCGCCGAACGATGGCAGCAAGGACGTCTTCGTCCACGCCACCGCGCTCGAGCGCGGTGGCGTGCGCGGCCTCGTCGAAGGCCAGAAGGTCTCGTTCGACACGGCGGAAGACCGTCGCTCCGGCAAGATCGCCGTCAACAACATCGAAACAGCGTAAACGCTGATGACTGGTTCAGGACATAGGCCTGTGCCGCTCGGTCTTGAAGCCGCTCCCTGTGGGGCGGCTTTTTGTTTGCGCCCGCAATCACCCGGCAGCGGCTATCCGCCCATCCCTGCCCTGCCTGACAGCCGTCGGGCTCCAGGAGCAATGAATGTCTCACAAGTATAAACTTCGTCAGCTCGTCCGCATCACCCATCCGAATTTCTCCGACAAGCGCGCAACGACAAGCGGCATCTACGAGGTGACCCGCCTCATGCCGGCCGATCAGACTGGCGAGGTCTCCTATCGCATCAAGTCGTCCGGCTTCGGCGAGCGTGCTGTGCGCGAGAGCGAGATTACGGCGCAGGCGTGAATCATTTGACCAGCGCAGACGCCTTCTTTCACGGATCGCAGATCTACGATCCTGTCGCCGTGCTTCGACAGGGCGATGAGGCCTTGTACGTTGCTCGGGTCGGAAGGCGTCCCGACAGTTCATGATCCTCACGCCAACAGGTGAGCCTGCGTGGCCACACGAGCCGCTTGGTAGTCTCTCGGATGTGGGTTGGGCTCTTCGAGCACACGCGTGGCACCTCGTGACGCCCGAGCCGATCGGCGGGAGTGCTCAGCAAGCCAAGACACTGGCGCGCTTGCTCGCGGAGCGAACCTGACGATCATCAATACAGAGGTGAATGCATGGATGAGGACACATCGCTCGCAACGCTTCTGCCTCTCACCCCCAGGAGGCTCACCATGGTCGATCAACCAACCAATCTTGATACCCATCGCGGCATGGCAGCCCAGAAAGCCACCGACCTTCGACGTCTGCGCTCCGAGGTCGAGGCCGACCAGGCAGCACTCCACGCACGACAAGTAGAGCTCGAAGATCTGCTTGCGGCCGCACCCGCCACCGACTGGCCAGAGGCAGTCGAGAAGGCGCGCTATCTGCTGGGTCTGCTTGCGCAGAACTTGGACGCCGCCGACCTGCGTCGGCGCAGGCTGATCGACCGGGTTCTGGCCGACTTCGATCATCTGCTCGACACGCCATCTCACGACTGAGACGAATTTTCCAGAACCCAACTGACAATGGAGATACCCCATGGCCAGAGGCGAAAAGCGCGGCAACCGCGAAGCAAAGAAGCCGAAGCAGGACAAACCCAAGAACCCGATCCCAGTGTCGCCCTTCGTCAGTCAAGGCAAGAGCAGCGTTCCGCCTAAGCCGCCCGGCGGCAAGCGGGCATCGTAGCTGGGTCGCAATGGGAGCGAAGCTATTGAGGCGTGGTTCCGCATTCCTGACATTCTTCAGGGCCTAGCCGCAGAGTCGGTGAGTGCATCCGAGCGCGGCGGTGGCCCGTTCGTCGCCGCGCTCGAGGCCACCTGCATGCCCATGGTGGTCACCAATGCCACTGTGAGCGGCAATCCAAACGCTTATGCAAACCAATCCCTCGTCGACCTCTTTTGCGGACTCGAATTCAGGAGCGGCAGATGCCTTGTCATTATGAAGCCTTCGAGGGATCCATTGCGGGTCTTTATTTGCCTCGGCTTGCTTGAGTTCTACCGAGATGACATCCGGACCGTCGATCAGCTCAGGACTGTCGCTGAGCATCTTGTGCGGATCGAAGGGTTTGGTCCCATAACGGCGCGCACCATCAAACAAGAGCTCAACCGTGCGGCGGGCCGGGAGAGTAACTGTTCCACGACGGGCAGCTTTCTGCGTGGGGTGCATGATTCAGACAATTCGTGAAACTGGACGCAAATCGATAGTCTGATCAGGCGAGCAAAAATCGCCTGTCTCAACAGGGCGCTTAACTTTGCCGATGCGTCAGGGCAAGTATCGCTACAAGGGTCGCGAACACGCTCAAAAGATCGGGTGCGGCGCTTCCTCGCAAGAGCAATTATAAGTCTGCGACAAACAACGTTTGTCGATCCTCGTCTGTGATGATCAGGGCATGGCCTACTCGGGAGTGGACTGCCAACGCCTCATGCCAGATCGCATCCGTCATCTCTGGATCCGATGACTGCCACAGGTCGGGTAAATCGAGACCCGACCTGTCCCAGAACATCCGGTTCTCGGTGCGATGATGAAAGAAAAAGCGAGGCATGGAAGATCCTCCTGATGAGGAACTGCCCTGAGCACCAATAGGTCCGCACATCAGCAGAGATAACGGGTTCAGGGACAAGCCTCCCGGAGCAGACCATCGGACCACGCTGAACCATCGTGCCGGAGACCTGAACAAAGAACGCTGTCCTTGGTTGTTGAATGCCGCATCAATGCGGAAGCCGCCGAAATCTCCTGTCCGGCTTAACTTAGGTGATGGAGCAACGGGGTCAGCCGCGCAGGCTCAAGTACTATCTCTGGAAGGAAGCTCCTGAGACTGCCTCACTCTGGCTTTACAATCCATCGGCGGCGAGAGTGCTTTTTCAGGAGGAAGAGGAGGTCGGGACCTGAGCTTTTCCCGACCTCCCCACCTGGTCCCGATCATCGGACTGAGCCGCCACATCTCCAGGTCGGGGAACCATAGCCAGCTTTGGAGATCCTAGCACCAGGGCGATTATCCCACTCCTAGGACGAATGCCGGAGGCTAGACCTTCGCCTTAGAGGTCAGAGTGGAAGGGCGTAGAACTGCACATCCTTGCACCGCGCCGGCAAGGGGAATGGTGCCGCGGATCGGCGCTTCCTTCAAGCAAGATCCAGTGCTCCACCCCGAAGCCGCCATCAGCCGTACTTCCAGGAGGTTCAAAACCGGAACGAATTCCGGCCATAACCTTATCGGCAAGAGACAATAAGGCGACGACACTCGACAGGATCCATGTTGCCAATAGTGGCGCCCATGAAATCTTCAAGGCACCGCAAGACCCGCGCTATTTGCCACTTCGTTTGCCCTTGGGCTACCCTCCATCATGCTACAGAAGGGAAGGCGCATTTGCGACGACTCGTTGTCATCTCCAATCGCGTGGCTGTCCCGGATGCTACGGGAAAAGCTGCTGCAGGAGGCTTGGCGGTGGCCTTGCACGAGGCGTTTCAGGCTTACCAGGGCTTATGGTTCGGTTGGAGCGGCAAGGTTTCAGCCCATCCAGCAGTCCAGCCTAAAATCATTGACAAAGGACAGGTGCAGTATGCCGTTATGGACCTGACGTCGCTCGACCGGCAGGAGTACTATAACGGCTTCGCCAACCGGGCGCTCTGGCCCATCATGCACTATCGGATCGGCCTATCAGAGTTCTCACGGGCTGATTACGCAGGGTACTTGCGGGTCAATCGGAGCTTCGCCAGTGCGTTGACCCATCTGATCCAGCCTGACGATCTCGTCTGGGTTCACGATTATCATCTCATCCCCCTCGCGAGCGAACTGCGGGCTGTCGGGATCACCAACCCGATCGGGTACTTTCATCACATTCCCTGGCCCGCTCCTGAAGTGTTCGGGGCTCTACCAGGCAGCACAGAGCTCCTGCGCGTCATTCCGGACTATGATCTTGTCGGCGTACAGACAGAACGGGATGCCGATAACCTCAGGCGCAGCCTCGTCCAGGACCTTGGTGCCATCCACCGCAGGGCAGATCTTCTCGACGTCGGAAGCCGCCGAGTGCGCATCAAAAGCGCCCCAATTGGCATTGACGTCAATGGGTTTCAGCAAGCCGCCCGCCGCTCCGGCTCAAGCCGGCTTCTCAAGCAGACGATTGCTGGTCTGGGGGCGCGCAAGCTGATCATCGGGGTTGATCGGCTGGATTACTCAAAGGGCATTCCTGAGCGCATGGAGGCCTTCGAGCGCTTTCTGATCAGCCATCCGGATCAGCGGGGACGGGTGACCTACCTGCAGATCGCCCCAACAAGCCGAAGCGAAGTGCCCGAGTACGCGACCCTCAGCCGAGACGTGAATGAGACGCTGGGGCGGATCAACGGCTCCTTGGGTGAGCCTGGCTGGGTGCCGATCCACTACGTGACCAGCACCTATTCTCGTGCAGTCCTCGCTGGCCTTTATCGGCTGGCCCGAGTCGGTCTGGTGACCCCCATGCGGGATGGGATGAATCTCGTGGCCAAAGAATACGTGGCAGCTCAGGACCCGCAGGATCCCGGCGTCCTCATTCTGTCAAAATTCGCCGGGGCTGCTGAGGAACTCACAGACGCAATTCTCGTCAACCCGAACGACAAGGTCGAAGTCGCGGAGGCTATTCAGCAGGCGCTGCACATGAGCCGGGAAGAGCGGATCGCACACTGGCAGGCCACGTCAAAGATTCTTTCGAATTCCGATGTCTCACGATGGGCATCCGCATTTATCAAGGATCTGGCCGCCACAACGGCGCGCACGACCCGCAGCAGAATGGTGCTGGCCAAGAAAGACAATGAAGACGGGTAGTGGTCTAGCGAGTGTGTGGTGTTGCAACGTGATCCATCGGACAGGGCGGCTCAGGTGATGACGTCACCTGCTCAAGTCAGCCCGATGCTGATAAGCCCTGACGGAGCCAGAGCAGCGGATTTCGTATCGTTAGTGGATGGTTCTGAATGCGCATCATGCAAGGGTCGACGCCACCCTCATGCCTCAGGACTGCCGGAAGCCCATCCGTCCTGCCATCACCGTAGCTGTTACCGGTCTTCGCGGCTCACCTGATAGCTGCTATGTTCTTGTACGAACCAGGAGTGGGGATGGCTTGGACATCATCGTGACCCCGGCAGACGATGGCAAGGCATGGGACCTAACCGATCTGCTCGGCCGCTCGATGGGGCGCATTGCTGAGGCATCCGATCAGCAGCTCGCGATTTACCCGGCCGGCCAAGCTTTGACGACCATGGCCGGCATGGGTCATGGGCCTTACATTTCGCTCGATGCGGCCTTGGCCGCAATCGAGAAGCACACGCGAGGCGTCTGCCGGCTCGGTCCCGGCGAGGATCAACCATGATCTCTGGCGGCTCGAAGTCCGCCTTTGCTTAACACTTGAGGGTAAATCCATGCGGATCCGCGTCGGTTGTGAGATGACCTACGAACTCGGGCAAGCCACGCCGATGATCGCGATCCTCAATGTGCACTCGTCGAGAGTGTCGGACCTGGAGCGGCCAGATTACCTGACCACGACCCCATCAGTGCCTGTGGAGGGGTATCGGGATAGCTTCGGGAACTGGTGCAATCGTCTCATTGCCCCGCCTGGAAGACTTATCCTCAAAACCGAAACCGTGGTTCGTGACACGGGCCAGTGGGACACGACAGATCCCAAGGCTGAGCAGGTTCAAATCCAAAACCTTCCCGCAGACACCCTGCTCTTCCTGCTGGGAAGCCGGTACTGCGAAACGGATCGTCTCTCCGACGTCGCCTGGCGCCTGTTTGGAACAACTCCACTCGGCTGGACTCGCGTTCAGGCAATCTGCGACTACGTGCACGATCATATCACCTTCGGCTACGAGCACTCACGTGCGACGCGGACAGCGGCTGAAGCCTATGACGAAAGGCAGGGCGTGTGCCGTGACTATGCTCATCTGGCGCTCACGTTCTGCCGGTGCCTCAACATTCCCGCGCGCTACTGTACCGGGTACATCAGCGACATCGGCCTTCCGCCGCCTCATGCACCTCAGGATTTTGCCGCTTGGATCGAGGTCTTTCTGGGTGGAACGTGGCATACGTTCGATCCCCGCAACAATGATCCGCGGATCGGCAGAATTCTAATCGCTCGCGGTCGCGATGCTGCCGACGTGCCGCTAACCCTCACGTTTGGTCCCAGCACCCTGGTGGACTTCCGCGTGACCACCGAGGAAGTGACGGGATAGGATATTTGATCCCTTGAGTTTACACCATGTGCTTTGCAAAACGCCGGTCAATCCGGGCTGGTGTTCCTGGTTCGGACTCATGCCGCATCATCCGCCGGAGCATCGGCTGCATCGTTGGCCTGCAGCGCATCCATCAGCAGACCCGCGCTCTGACGGATCCTCGCCTCGATTTCAGAAGCAATCTCGGGATTGTCCTTGAGGAAGGTCTTGGCGTTCTCACGACCTTGTCCCAGGCGCTGGCTGTCGTACGAGAACCAGGCGCCGGACTTGTCGACGACGTTGGCCTTGACGCCGAGGTCGATGAGTTCGCCCATCTTGGAGATGCCCTCGCCGAACATGATGTCGAACTCGACCTGCTTGAAGGGCGGAGCCACCTTGTTCTTCACGACCTTCACCCGCACCTGGTTGCCGATCGGCTCGTCGCGATCCTTGAGCGTCGAGACGCGGCGGATGTCGAGGCGGACAGAAGCGTAAAACTTCAGGGCGTTGCCGCCCGTCGTGGTCTCAGGGCTTCCGTACATGACGCCGATCTTCATGCGGATCTGGTTGATGAAGATTACCATTGTTTTTGTGCGGCTGATCGAACCGGTAAGCTTGCGCAAGGCCTGGCTCATCAGACGGGCCTGAAGACCGGGGCGGCTCTCGCCCATCTCGCCCTCGATCTCGGCTTTCGGGGTGAGCGCCGCCACCGAGTCGATGACCAACACATCGACAGAACCCGAACGGATCAAGGTATCGGCAATCTCAAGCGCCTGTTCGCCATTGTCCGGCTGAGAGATCAGAAGGTCATCGAGGTTGACGCCCAGCTTTCGCGCATAGGCTGGATCGAGCGCATGCTCCGCATCGATAAACCCGCAAATGCCACCCGTCTTCTGGGCCTCGGCAACGGTCTGGAGCGCCAGCGTTGTTTTGCCTGACGACTCTGGCCCATACACCTCGACGACGCGACCTCTCGGAAGGCCCCCTACACCCAAAGCAATATCGAGCCCGAGGGAGCCGGTCGAAATCGTCTCTACCTCAACGACCTGACTGCCGCCAAGGCGCATGATCGAGCCCTTGCCAAAGGAACGCTCGATCTGGGCCACCGCTGTTTCGATAGCCTTATTCTTGTCCATGCTCATCTTGGCTCTTCTTCTGTAATTTCTGCGTATTGACCCTAGCTCATATGAATTCCAGATGCCAGAACAAAGCAATAACTTAGATAAGTTACGGGATTATTTGCGGCTAAGCTTTGTTCGACGCCGGAAAAACAGCCGATCGACATCCCATGCCCGACAACCCCAGAGCATCGCTCGGCCCGAAATCACCGGAATTGAAGGGCTTGCATTGTATCCCTTTGGGGAGGAACCATGCCATATTGTGGGATAAGCGTCGAAGCTGGTGATTGTTTGAGTTCGCGAGGTGTATCGGCTTCGTTGGCGCCGAGCAGCTTCAGATCCGGAACAGGACCGAGTTTGACATTTCGACCCCTCGACGAATGACAGCTTCCACGTGCTGAAGCGGACCAAGTTCCTTGATCCGAGGAGTGCCATAACGGACCTCCCTGATTTTTGGCTCATTCATATTTCGCGGAGGTCGCCTACTGAGTTGAATCATATCTGAGGGCGGATCTGAACAGAACGAACCTCAAACCATTGCTTCACTGGCAGGGATGATCTAGGCGTTGGCGACTGAAGGATCTGTGTGCTTCCTCCGGTGAGTGAAGAGCAGGAGGTCGAGCCCATGCTAAACCACTATAAGGAGCGCTGGGAGGGTCCCATCCGAGGCCTTCGCCTGCCACTTGCCGCATGGAACATTCTGCACAATGAAGGCATCACGACCATCGATCAGCTCACGGCTGCTGCCGATCGGCTCGAACGTCTTCCCGGAATCGGCTTGACCATGGCTCGCGTGATCCGGGAAGAACTTGCCCGAATATCCGCCGCCGAATAGCCCGTTGAGAATACATAGTCCGGAAATACAAAGAAGAAAGCGCCCGTCCGAAGAGGGCGCTCTAAGTTTTCGGATCCGTAGGGGCAAAAGAACAGATCCGGTAAAGACAGCTTGTTCACATAACGCCCGCCATGTCTTTGTTCTTGTCTCTTGGAACTGTGCGGCATTTTGGCAGTGATGGCCGAGAATAGGGTTTCGTACTTATTGCACACCTCGCCCGAGGTAGGTATGCAGGCGTCACCGTAGGGGTAAATATGAGATCAAGGGTCGCGAACACGATCATAAGATCGGGCGCGGCCCTTTTTCATGAACGCTTTGGCGCAATCACCTGCGCGCAGAAAACGATACTTGGAATTTGCGCCTCTCTCCTTCCAAGTCTTCAGAGGAGCTTTCATAGACCACTGTCGAATGGCACAGGACCGTCGCACAGGTTCCCGACCGCAGTCGCAGATCTCCGCAATAGGGCATCGACGGTGCAAACGACTCCGTCTGGAGAAAGGGCGATCTCGATCGTTTGCATGAGTTCCCTCTACATGGTCGGAGCGACGACCATAAAGACAACTCCGCCAAGACTGCACAGCACGGTCGCAGACCGGTGACGACGCCCTCGATCGAGAGTTGCCGGAGGTTTGAAGATCGGTCTGGCCAGAGGCTCGCATGGACTCATTCGCACCGCTGAGAAGATTGTGTGGAACATCCCGCGCAGTCGTCCACTTAACCTAGATTAAGAAGATCAAGAATGGGCTGCCCTGCGCGCCCGAACTTGGGACAAGTGCCCTCGAACATCAGCAGCCAGGGAACGTCAAACGAGTAGACCGACAGCGGGCACGGGTGCTGCCCGGTTGGTTCCAGTGTCATACGGTCTGCGCTTATCAACGCACTAGCGTCACACGCCACGGGACAAGCTTCAGCTTGGACCCTTCATTACGACAGTTTGTGAGGAACAATGACGATCACCAGACGATTCAGCCACGCCCCGCCGGACAAGGCGAACGAGCTCTTCGAGAAACTGCTTGCCACGTCCGACAATGCGGTCAAAACCCGGGAGCGGCTCTTGGCCGACCTGAAGGAAGAGCTGGAGCTTCTAGCCTCCTTGCAGGAGGAGCACTTGTTTCCTGTGCTGACCCGGTACGGGATGCAGGATCTCGCACGGGAGGCCATCACTGACAACCAGGAGACGGCTGCGCTCCTAGGCGAGCTGGAGAGGATGCCGAAAATTGGTGCTGAGTTCACTGAGAGGGTGACCGAGCTCAGACGCGCCTTCCAGCAGCACATCCGTGATGGCCGGAAGGAACTGCTTCCCGCCGTGCTCAAGGTGCTGAGCGACGAGGAAGCCAACGCCATAGCCGAGACAGTGGAGGATGAGATGGCCAACATCGACGAGACCAAACGAGCTGACACCCGACGGACGCGTGAGCAGGCGGAATCCGTGCAGCGGGTGACGGAGGACGTGGCTGACACCATGAAGGCTGGTGTCGAAAGCGCCCAGACCATGGCTCAGACCATGCAAGACGCGGTCTCCAACAGCTTCAGTGCCTTCTCGGAGTTAGCCCGCCGCTCAACAGCGCAGGCCCTGCCGATGATGGGACGTCCTGCTGAGGGCGAGGCTCAAGGACTGACCGAGGAGGCCGCGCACAACCTGCGCGCCGTGGCCCAGTCCAGCACGGCCTTGGCACAGGGGCTCCAGGAGGTGTCGCGTGAGGTGGTCACCCGCAGCCAGCAGCGACTGCAACGCAACCTCGACGGCTTGCAGGCTCTGGCCCGCTGCCGCACGATGAGCGACTTCCTCGAAGTGCAGAGTTCGCTGCTGCGTGACAACCTGGTGCAGACGGTGGAGAACAGCCGGCGTGTCGCCGAGCTCACGCTCCAGATGACCGACCAGGCCACCAAAACCGTGACCGTTCAGGCGGAGAGAACTGCTCAGCGGTTCAATCGCGCAGCCTGAGCAGTGATAGTCTCAGACGGAATGCTCTCGGCCCTAAGCCGGGGGCATTCCAATCGGCCGGGAGGCAGCTTTCGCTCAGGTGCCTTGTAAGCCTTTTCGCTTTTGACCAAGTGTGCATTCGGAGAGCAGATTGAGCAAGTCAGAGCGAGGTGTAAAGATGCCCATCGAACGGGCGCTCTGAGACAAGCCTTACGTGAACTGGTCAGACTGAAGATGTTTGTGGAAATTGAAGCCACGAATGTCTTAGAATCCTGGACTTGATTTGACGGATAGTGGCCGATCGAGTTCATCCCGGCCAATGATAGATCGCTTGCGTTCCGGCCATGCCGTCAAGCCCTGCGCCTCCGGCGCACCGCTGCGCGCCTCTGGTGCTTGACCGCCTGTCCGGCCCAAGCTTTCGGGTTTTCAGGCCGGGACGAAATGCTGCATCTATCACGCCTGTAGGGGGTCGATCTGACAGTGTCTGGCAGGTCAAATCCCGACTTTCACAAAAACAATCATCTGGCGGTGACAAACAGCACCTTGCCGACTTCGTCCATGATCACCAGGATCCGGTCCAGCTGGAGCCGCCCTTCAATCATGTCCATCCACAGCGTCACCGCCCGGTCCGGGTCAGGTGCCATGCCCAAGTCCGGCAACTCGCAACCCACCGCGTCCCACATCATCCGGTCGCCGATGCGATGGTGAAAGAAGTAGCGCGGCATGGGTGTCACCCTGTTGATGCCCGAGCCAGTCTGCGGGCATTTTCAGGGCTCCGCTACATACCAAGTTAATTTTTGGGGTTTGATTGAACGGCGGATCCCAAACGGTTCTTCAGCCGCCGATCGTGCGCGTAAGTTACGGACACCAGAGCGATCCTGGAGATCGTGTCGCGGTCAAGGCCAATGATCCCGACGAGCGAAAGGCAGCTCTGGGTCAACTTTTCACGTCGCGACGAACCAATGAGCGTCGGCTCTCAGCCGCCAAAGGGGAACAAGGTCTTTCGTCGCACGAGTGCCATTAGCTGCCGTTCCTGTTGGCTGTTTGGATCACAGCCGAACCAGACATAGGGCGCAGAGGTAGCGAAGGTTGCGGCACAAGGCACGCCGGTACCAATCCGCCGGCTCGTGCTACTGCAACACCCCCTTGGCCGGGAGCTCGATGATGCATTGCAGCCCGCCTGGCTTGAACGTCAGCGTTGATGTTCCCCTAAGCTGGTACGGCACGGTCTGCGTCAGAAGCTCGGTCCCGAAGCCACTGCGCCGGGGCGCATGTGCGATCACCGGTATGCCGGTCTCGGTCCACTCAATCCTCAGGCACTGGGCGCCATCCCGGTCCTCCACATGCCAGACCACGGTCACGTGGCCCTCCGGACTCGACAGCGCTCCATACTTGACCGCATTCACCGCCAGCTCATGGATCGCCAAGCCGAAGGTCTCGGCCGCCTTCGGCGTTGCGGGAGAAGCTGCCGATCCGGGAGATCGCACGGCGGACCGGCCTGTCGCGCAACACCATCAAGAAGTATCTGAACGCCGGCACGATCGAGCCGAGATTCGCCACGCCTGAGCGGCCGAGCAAGCTCGATCCGTTTGCCGAGAGGCTGGCGGCGTGGCTGAAGACGGAAGCCGGCAAGTCACGCAAGCAGCGCCGGACGCTGAAGCAATTCCATGCCGACCTTGTGGCGCTCGGCTTTACCGGCTCCTACGGCCGGGTCGCTGCCTTTGCCCGGGAATGGCGGGTGGATCGGCAGCGCGAGCAACAGACAACGGGGCGCGGCACCTTCGTCCCTCTGGCCTTTCGCCCGGGCGAGGCGTTCCAGTTCGACTGGAGCGAGGACTACGCTGTCCTGGGTGGAGAGCGCGCAAAGCTTCAGGTCGCCCATATCAAGCTGGCACACAGCCGGGCCTTTCTGCTCCGGGCCTATCCGTTGCAGACCCACGAGATGCTGTTCGACGCTCATTGGCACGGGTTCTGCGTCTTCGGTGGCGTGCCGGGGCGCGGCATCTATGACAACATGAAGACGGCGGTTGACCGCGTCGGCCGCGGCAAGGAGCGGCAGGTCAACATCCGCTTCCTCGCCATGACGAACCACTATGTCTTCGAGCCGGAGTTCTGCAATCCCGCGTCAGGATGGGAGAAGGGGCAGGTCGAGAAGAACGTCCAGGATGCCCGTCCTCGCCTGTGGCAGCCGATGCCGAACTTTCCTGATCTGGCGGCGCTGAACGCCTGGCTGGAACGGCGCTGCCTGGAGTTGTGGCGCGAGATCCCGCACGGGGTTCTGCCCGGAACCGTCGCTGACGCCTGGGTCGAAGAGCAGGCCGCCTTGATGCCGCTGCCGCCTGCCTTCGACGGCTTTGTCGAGCGGAGCAAGCGTGTCTCGCCCACCTGCCTGATCAGCTTCGAACGCAATCGCTACAGCGTGCCGGCGTCCTTCGCCAACCGGCCCGTCAGCCTGAGGGTCTACCCGGATCGGCTGGTGGTTGCCGCCGAGGGGCAGATCCTGTGCGAACACGAGCGGGTGAGCCAGCGGTCCCATCACCTGCCGCCACGCACGATCTATGACTGGCGGCATTATCTGGCCGTCATCCAGCGCAAGCCCGGGGCCCTCAGGAACGGTGCGCCCTTCGCGGAACTGCCTCTGGCCTTTCGGCAGTTGCAGGACCAGACGCTGCGACGTCCCGGCGGCGATCGCGAGATGGTCGACATCTTGGCGTTGGTCCTGCATCACGATGAACAGGCCGTGCTGGTTGCTGTGGAAATGGCTCTGGCCGAGGGCGTCGCGACCAAGACCCATGTGCTGAATCTGCTGCACAGGCTGATCGACGGCAAGACGAGCGGCGGCCCCGGCATCGACACACCGCAGGCGCTGATCCTGCGCCGCGAGCCAACGGCCGATGTCGAACGCTATGACAGCCTGCGGGCCCAGATCGCGGGAGGCCGCCATGCGTCATGATCCCGCCAGTGCTGCCATCGTCATCATGCTGCGCAGCCTGAAGATGCACGGCATGGCCCAAGCCGCGACCGATCTGATCGACCAGGGGGCGCCGGCCTTTGAAGCGGCCGTGCCGATCCTGTCCCAGCTGCTGAAAGCCGAACTGGCCGAACGCGAAGTGCGCTCCATCGCCTATCACATGAAGGCCGCCCGCTTCCCCGCTTACAAGGACCTTTCCGGCTTCGACTTCGCCTCCAGCGAGATCAACGAGGCCACGGTGCGGCAATTGCATCGCGGTGACTTCATGGATGGCGCCCAGAACGTCGTGCTGATCGGCGGCCCCGGCACCGGTAAGACCCATGTCGCGACCGCTCTCGGGATCCAGGCGATCGAGCATCACCGGCGAAAGGTCCGCTTCTTCTCCACCATCGAACTCGTCAATGCCCTCGAGCAGGAAAAAACCAAGGGTAAAGCGGGCCAGATCGCGGAGGGCCTGACCCGGCTTGATCTCGTGATCCTGGACGAACTGGGCTACCTGCCGTTCAGCGCATCGGGTGGTGCACTGCTCTTCCATCTCTTGGGACAACGACCACCAAACTGATGGGTTGGATCCCCGTCTGGTCGAACGGGTTCGGATTACGGCCTCACACCACCCCCTGTTTGGCCAACTGGTCCGCGTTGTACGGCGCAAGCGCCACAACGGTGAACCGCAGCTGGTCATTGAAGGTCCCGATGGCGGGCGGCAGGTTCTGCCGGCGCACCACGTGGAGGCGGCGGCACCGCTGCCCGGTGCGGCCGCTCCGGCTCTCCCCTTCCACCCCCGGCAGTCTCCGGGCGCTGGCCCGCTTGGTCGCTGGTTTACGCAATGCGCCGTTTCCTGCCCCCGAGGCCCGCCATGCGCCCGCACCGTCAGACCCCACCCCTCCAGGTGTGGAGCACCCTCCAGCCCGAGATCCGGCAGCACATGGTGGCTCTCTGGACCGACCTTGTGCAGCGCCAGCTTCGCCTCGCGCCGGGACACGCGCACGCGCAAGGAAAGCCGTGCCATGACCGCGATCTCCCCCAAAATCGAACCTCGTCACCTGACGCGACGCGCCATCGTCTACATCCGGCAGTCGACGCCGCGCCAGGTCCAGAACCACCAGGAGAGCACCCGGCGGCAATATCAGCTGGCTGAGCGGGCCCGCCAGATGGGCTGGGCCGCCCCTCAGGTCGAAGTCATTGACGAGGACCTGGGGCTGTCTGGCGCCAGCAGTCACCTGCGGACGGGCTTTCAACGCCTGGTCGCCGCGATCGGCCTGGGAGAGGTCGGCATCATTCTGGTGACAGAGGTCTCACGCCTGTCGCGCCGCAACAGTGACTGGCATCGCGTCATTGAACTGTGTGCCGTCTTCCGCACCTTGATTGCCGACGAGGACGGCGTGTACGATCACGCATGTTGATGCCCCTGTTCGTCTGTGTAGCTGTCGAAGTCGAGGCGATGAACCTGCCCGGCTTTGAGCTTTTGGAGCTGGATCAGTGTGGCGTCAGTCTTGGGAAAGAGCCAGCGGCCGGTGTCTGGATGGCGCGCCACGACAATGGTTCCATTGCGGATGCGGCGATGGATCCAGTGCGGCGAGACGGCGAGCGCGCGCGCGAGCTGCGCCACTGTCCAGCAGCCCGGAACCGTGCGTGGGCACGACAGCCAGGGCGCTCGCAGGACCCGATGGCGCAACCGGATCACCTTGACGGCGTTCGCCGACAGCGTGGCGCACCGAGCGGACCGAAATCCCTCCTTCACCAACAGGGCTGCGATGGTGTCATCGTCGAGGCCAGCGCGGGTCAGATCGACCACCCTGGTCTCCATCTCGGCGCCGCGGCTCAGCGATGAGACCGCGTGGACGGCAATGTCGATGGACAATTCCGTTATCTCGCCGCCGCGCCAGACGATCCGAACGGCGACACGGTCGCGCCCTTGACGGCACAGCACCACCTTGTCGATCAGGCAGCGCAACAGCGCCTTCCGCTGGGTCCAGGTCACTCCCGGCTGCTGCCAGAGATCCGGCACACGGGGGGCAAGCGCCAGAAACGCCGCTCGCTCGTCGGACGTCAAAACGGACGGCTCAGCCACCGCATGCCGGCGTCGGGACAGGGCTTCTTCGGCTTGCCGCAGATCGCGCAAGGCCAGTTCCCAGCGCCGCTCCAGCTCAGCCGCGACCAGCCGGTGATCAGGATCGACCCGATTGAACTGGCGCTGGGCCAGGGCCGCCTGATAGCGCAGCCGCTCGACCTGCTGGGCCTCGGCCCGGTCAAGGGCCGCCGCTGCCTGCTGCCGGGCCGTCTCCGTCTGCTCCCAGGCCTCCAACTCGGCCGGCGCCACCGCCTCGAAGAACGCGGCGACCACCCGCGCATCGATCGGATCCGCCGGCAGGTGCTGGCAGACCGGGGCATTCTGGCTGCGGTGCAGGGCGTTGCAGATGTAGCGGGTGCCGCCCTTGTACTGGACCCGGAGCTTATGACCACACGCCCCGCACCATACCATCCCTTGCAGGAGAGCCGGCCCGTTGCGCGGGGCGCCGCGGGTCGCCTTGCGGGTGTATTCGGCATAGTTGTCGTGCAGCATGGCCTGGATCCGCTCGAACCCGTGCCAGTCAATGTAGGCCGGATAGCGATCCTTCACCACGATTGTCCACTCGGCCATCGGCACCGCTGTCGTCTGGCAGTGTCCGCCGGGTGGTCGGCTGGTGCGCGTGCGCCCGTAGACGAAAGCCCCTGCGTATGCTGGGTTGGTCAAGATCGTGTACAGGGCGTTGGCGGTCGGCACGCGCCAGCTCACCTCATCCGGGACGGTTCGCCGTGGCAGGCTGAGGCCCCGGCCCTGGAAAGTGCGCACGACCTTGGTGATGGATCCGCATTCCAGAAAGGTGGCGAACACCAGACCAATCCGGCCCTGCACTTCGAGATCCGGATCCTTGGTCACCGTGCCGCTGGCATCGCGCGTCAAGCCCGTCGGGAGCAACAATGCCAACTCGCCGCGCTGGGCTTTGCTCAACAGGCCCGCCGTGAGGCGCCCGCGCAACGTGTGCAATTCGACCTCCGAGATCGTTCCCTTGAGGCCCAGGAGCAGGCGCCCATTGGGCGAACCCGGGTCATAGATCCCGTCCCGATCGGCGATGAGACAGCCGCGATAGCCGCACAGATCCAGCAGCGGATACCAGTCGGAGCAGTTGCGGGCGAGCCGGGTGACGTCATAGGACAGCACGAGGCCGACTTCGCCCAGGGTGACCCGGGCGATCAGGTCCTTGAAGCCGACGCGGTGATCGGCCGACGCGCCGCTCAGGCCGAGATCCCGGTCGATGATGTCGATGGCGCTGTCGCTCCAGCCGAGATCACCGGCGCGCTGGCGCAGCGCATACTGCAGGTGCAGACTTTCCTGATGGGTCAGCACCTGCTGCGGACTGGACTGGCGGATGTAGATCACCGCTTTGCGGCTGAGATGCCGCGGGGTCACGAGTTCGGACATCATGGCTCATCTCCGACAGGAGGGCGACGAGGTCATTGAGGATGCCGCGGCGGCAGTCGGCACAGAGGCCTGGCCAGACGCGGTGGGGCTCGACGGGCATGGCGATTCACCCTCGGTTGCGAGGCGAATCAGATCGCGGATCGCCTCAAGGGTGAGTTTGGTCACCGGTTGACGGCATGAGGGTGGGCTCAGGTTTGTGGCTGAAACCGGGATCCGCAAGACGGTGTCGTCGCCATAGGCCACGCGCACATGGCTCCCGGTGCGCCGGGACCGTGGGGCAGAGACCAGGACAAAGCGGCGTCCGTACAGCGGGTGGCCGGGATCCGTGACCGTGACGTCCTGCAGTTCGGCAGGCCTGTCTGGAGACGGTCGCAGGGTATCAAGATATGGGGTCGTACTGCCCGCAGGATCCGAATGACAGACTGTTGTTGGGCGTCAAAGGCACCCTGTTTGCCGCCGAATTGCATATCCTGCATGCCAGGATGCGGGGCAATCTGCTCAACAAGGCCCGGCGCGGCGAGCTGGCCTTGCGCCTGCCGGTCGGTTATCGGCGGCTGGGGGACGGCACCGTCGTGCTCGATCCCGACGACGAGGTCCGGGCCGTGCTGATCCGGATCTTCGAGCGCTTCGCCCTGCTGCGCAATGGGCGCGCGGTTCAGCGCCACCTGGCGGATCTCGGCCTTAAAATGCCGCGGTTGGTCCAGCAGGGCGCCGATGCCGGCCGCATCGTCTGGGTCCGGCCCACCTACCAGATGATCCAGCAGGTTCTGACCAGCCCGGTTTACGCCGGGGTCTTCGTCTACGGGCGCCGCAAGCAGGAGATGAGCCCCGGCGATCCGCCTGTCGTGACCACCCGACGCCGCCCCATGGATGAGTGGGAGATCGTCATCCCGGGCGCTTACCCGGCCTATCTCAGTTACGATCAGTACCTGCTGAACCGGCGCTCCCTGCAGGACAACCTCTACAACTTCGCCGCCAAACGGCACGGCGCTGCGCGCGAGGGACGCGCTCTGCTGCAAGGCCTCGTGATCTGCGGCCGGTGCGGCCGGCGGATGAGCGTCAGCCATGGCAGCCGGCATCTGCGCTATGAATGCCGGCGCGCGCAGCTTGATTATGGGGCCTCGCTCTGTCAGGCCTTCCCGGTCGCGCATCTCGACCAAGCGGCAGGAGAGGCTTTTCTGGAGGCGGTCAAGCCGGCAGCCCTTGCCACGACCTTAGAGGCGCTCGCCGTGCTCGAACGCGAGCGTCAGGCCCTCGACCGGCAGTGGCAGCTCAGGCTTGAGCGCGCCCGCTACGAGGTGCAGCGCGCTCAGCGGCAGTACGATGCCATCGAGCCCGAGAACCGCCTGGTCGCTCGAACGCTCGAGACGCGGTGGAATGCGGCTTTGGAAACGCTTGAGCAACTGGAGCAGGACTACGCCGTCATCCGGCGGACGGAATTGCTGCCTCTGGATGCGGCCGAGCAACAAGCCGTTCAGCATCTGGCCGGAGATCTGCCTGGCCTCTGGCACGCCGACACGACCACAGCTGTGGACCGCAAGCGCTTGCTGCGCTTGGTCATGTCAGAGGTCGTCCTGTCCGTTGATCCCCCGCACCGCCGGGCGGAGGTCGTCATTGTTTGGAGCGGTGGAGCGACAAGCCGGCACGAGGTGCGCTGTCCGCCCTTGGGGTGGCATGCTTGCACCGAGCCCGAGGTGCTCGCGCGTCTGCGGGTTCTGGCCGAGAAATACCCTGACCACCAGATCGCGATGCGGCTGAACACTGAAGGATTGCGCACGCGGACTGGCAAGACGTGGACCTATGCCCGGGTTCATTCGATGCGCAAGCAGCACGGCATTCCCACGTCATGCCCTCTGCAAACGCAAGGGGCTGTCCAGCGTGCGGATGGCTTGATGCCAGCCAGGGCCGCCGCGCAGCGGCTTGGCGTCTCGCCCTCCTTGTTGCATGTGTGGGTGCGCCACGGGGTGTTGGACTTCGATCAACATCAGACGGCATCGCGGGTCTGGGTTCGCTTGAGCGGAGACGATCTCGCTCGCCTCGATGGCACGAGCCCGATCGGCCCCCGTCTGCCGCGCTTCGCCCATGTGATGGCGGCCGAGCATTTGTCGCGGGATGCGCTTTGGGCGAAGGTTCGGGATGGAGACTATCGCGCCTTCCGGGTGCCGCATGGCCAAGTTTGGGAGTGGCACCTGCAACGCTTACCCATGGCGGCGGTTTGACGTGACCAGAAGAGGAAGCATCATCATGAATGACGATCTAACAAGCTCTACGAGCGCACCAGCGTCGTCATCACCACCAACCTCGGCTTCAGCGAATGGACTCACACAAACGAACGCGGGAGCGATGCCACCCCCGCGTCATCCACTAATCGGGGATGGTCACCCGGCCGCGCTCAACGTGGATCTGATCGGCCTGTGACGGTCTCTCGACCATGGAAGCGATGTTCGTGGCGTCAAGCGCCGGCGCCTGTCCTGGCTGTCCACCCCTCGGCGTGGGACGCACAACCTGATGGTCCGGCAGAGGTGTCCCTTGTGTCAGGTGAGCGTACATCTGCTCTAACGCACGCAGGTGATAGATGGTCAGCCGCACATATCGGGTGTCATAGCCCGGCTCGGAAGCACCGAAATGCTGCGCGTTGGCCACCTCGACGTAGCGCAACCGGCTCCGCTCACCTTCCACAAGGCTGTTGAGGCCAAGATAGGGGCGGGACGTAAAGCCGACCGGGACACGCGCGTCCGCACGGCCATGCACGACGATAGTCGGCTTGCCGTGAAGATCGCCGGATGCGAGGAACTCCCGGTTGCCTTCCTGGACCCGTTTCGCACTGGCTGACTGGCCGGTCGCGAGTTCCCGAAGGCAGAGCGCTCCATCCAGGTTGTAGTCCTGACGTCCGGTGGAGGCAGACGCGGAAACGGCGCTGCGCCGTGGGCCGGCGGGATCAAGATCGTTGATGATGTCGACTGGTCCCACCGGAGCACCGCCAGGCGCCGTTGCGAAGATGGTCGCCAGCACGTCTGCGGGGATCGGCATCGGACGGCCGTCCTTGTCGGCGGCGGCATAGCTAAGGCCACAGATCCGGTCCTCAACGCCAAAGCGACCATGGTCGCTTGCATACTTGGCGGCCGTGGCATCTGGCGCGATGTCGTAGTGGGAGGCATGCAGGATGTCAGACTCAGGCTCCCAGCCATAGTCCCGCAGCTTTGCGAGTGCCTCCTTACCCTGGGATTCTGTTGTCTCGGCCGAGAGCAATCCTTTGTCCTTCAGTGACTGACACCGATTCTCGGCGAATGCGAGCTTCTCGCGCCGAGGCGCATCGGGTGTCGCCACAGCCGCACAGGGCTGATACAGGATCGCTGTCGTGAAGTAGTCGAGGAGCGTCCGGCCCGTACCTAGCCGTTTGGTGCTCCCGCGCTCGACCATCACCGCATCGTTAGGCTGCACCTGAACCTGAGGTTCGGCGGCCACGATGCCGTCAATCCAGCCCTCCCTGTCGTATTCACCGCCATACAGAGCCGCCCCACCGCCATTGGAGGTGCCGGTGGCGATCACCAGCGTATTGTCACGGGTCAGGTAAGGACCGCCGCCTGAGCCGCGGGCATCCTGGTTGAGCTGGTAGAAGGCAAACTGGATCGCCCGCACGACATCCCGTCCCCAACCAGCCTCAGGGTTCTGTTTCGAGTGGGCATGCTTGAAGGCGATGCGGTTGGGAAACGCCCTCAGGAGTTCCTGACGTTTGCTCTCGTCCAAGTCAGCCCTGAAATGCGTCTCCCGCCCAGCCTCGGCTGCGCTGACGCGGGTGCCATCGAGGCGATTGACCGTGTCGGAGTCCAGGTCGTGCACGCCATTGCCAAGGCCCTTATCGGTGTACACGACAGCGCAGTCCCGCCGCAGGCCCCAGTACCCGAAATCAACGATGTCGCGGTACAAGCTCGCGGAGCCGTTGACAGGGACGGCAAGGATGCAAGGCCGATCAGCCCGGAAGGAGGCCGGCACTTGCAAGAGCATCGCTACATTCTGGCGGCCGTCGCTATTATCCGCATAGGCGAGATACTCCGCGCCGGCAATCTTGCCGTCATCCGGGAGAGACGCACCGCTACGCGGATCGACGTTCGGCCCATAGAGTCGCCCAAAGCCTTCTGCGGACGAACCACGAGAGAACAAGGCCGCGCGTCTCAACTCGGCCGCGGTCGGGTGAAATTTGTCCGCATATCCCGGCGCCGGCGCTTTGTCGGTCATGCCGGCAACACCGAGACCTGCCGTCGCGAGATCATTGGACTGTCCGTCGAGCCCAGTTCTCTGCACGGACCGGAGCCAGTCGGGCTTGCTGGCTTCGCTTGGTGTTTCGGCCAGCGCTCCGAATGAGGCTGCTCCAAGCCACGTAACGGTCGTGAGGAACCGAAAGGCACTGCGCTTCATCTCATCCTCCCGTTGGTTCATGTTGTCGACAGGGATCGTTATTCCGGCTGAATGCCGGCCGCCTTGACGATGTCGGCCCACTTCTTGATCTCGGTGCCGACGAATGCCTTCAGTTCCTCTGGCGTGCTGGTCTCTGCCTCGATGCCAGCCGTGAGCAGCTTTTCCTGGGTCGTCTTGTCGTTGACGGCGGCCACAAGTGCCTCGCGCAGCTTGTCGACGACCGACTTGGGCGTCTTGGCCGGCAAGAAGGCAGCAAACCAGGCGGCAAGATCGTACCCCTTCACGCCAGCCTCTTCCATGGTTGGCAGTTCGGGAGCCAGCGTGCTGCGCTTGGCGGTCGAGACCGCAAATCCCGTGACCTTGCCGGCCCTCACCTGCGGCAGCGTGGTCGAAATATCGGCGAAGACGATGTTGATCTGCCCGCCGAGCAGGTCGGTGATGGCCTGCGGATTGCTGCGGTACGGCACACCCTGAATGTCGACACCGCCCAGGGATTTCAGCATCTCACCTGCGATGCGGGATGAGCTGGAGCCCCAGCCGAAGGTAAGCTTGCCAGGGTTCCCCTTTGCATAGGCGATGAGCTCTTGCACGTTCTTGGCCGGCACCGATGGGTTCGTGATCAAGGCCAGCGTGATGGTGCCGAGTTTCGTCACCGGCTCGAAGCTGTTGATGGCATCGTACGGTACGTTCTTCATCAGGCTCTGGTTGGCCCCATGCGTCGTATTTGTGGTGATCAGTACGGTGTGCCCGTCTGGCTCAGCCCGGGCCACGTTCTGGGCGGCCAGGTTGCCGTTCGCCCCGGCCATGTTCTCGACGATGATCGACTGGCCCAATGTCTTGGAGGCATGTTCACCCACGATACGGGCGAGCGCATCCGTGGCGCTGCCGGCGGCGAACGGCACGATGAACTTGATGGTACGGGTCGGATAAGTCTGTGCCGCGGCAGGCAAGGCAGCCAGCATGGTTCCGGCAAGGGTCAGGGCAGCAGTCCAGGTCTTCACTCTCATGGTTGTCTCCTCCAAAATCTCGGTCAAATGACGTCGCCTTGGGCTGGCGCTTCATGGGTGTGGGCATCGTCGGGAAGCTCAAGATCGAGCAGGGCGGAGCTCAGGCTCTTGCCGTGGGTATCGAGCACCAGCGAGCGGGTCACGCCACCACTGAGCGCTTGGCGCAGGACGAAGTTCAGGGCGCCGAGGCTTGGGATCTCGTAACGGATCACCTCACCGGCCACGAGGTCACCGAAATGAGCTTTGACGCGCTCAGGCGTGACGTGCCGTAGCAACAGTGGGTAGTTCCGCTCATCGTAGGCGATGACCGAGATGCTGGACGTGTTGCCCTTGTCGCCGGTACGGGAGTGAGCGATCTGACGGAGCTTCATCTCAGCACTCCACGTAATGCACAGCAGGCTGGACCAGATCGCGCGGAATGTACGTGGAAAGGATGCCCACGACCTCGCGAGCCGTCTTCGTCACACCACCCCCGCCGGCGGGCCCGTTGGTGTAGAGGGTCTCGACCTCGTTGCCGATCCGCACCGCCTCCTCCAGGCTCTCAGTCCGCCCCACGACACGCACACGGACTTCATAGGGCTCATGGCGGCTGCCGTTCCCCGACAGCCTATCGCCGTGCAGCGAGTTGACGCCGATGAGATCGAAGCGCAGCTCGGAGGTGCTGACACCCGTGAGCCTCAGGCGCTCCCTGATGATGTCGAGCGCGAGCTCCCCACGTGCGCGGGCACCAGGTCCAGCATAGGAGATCTGCCCCTCGCCCACGAAACCCTCAATGGTTCCGATAGATACTTTCAGGGTCTCTGGCCTCGGGCTGCCAGAGGCGCCCTGGATGCGGACCCGGTCAGGCCCGATCTCCTCGACGGTGACGCGCGAGAAATCAGCAATCACGTCCGGAGTGAGGTATCGTGCCGGATCGTGGATCTCATAGAAAATCTGCTCCTTGCAGGTGGCGGGCGTGACCTGACCGCCCGAGCCCGGCACCTTCGTGATGACAACGGACCCGTCCTCGCGGACCTCGCCGATGGGAAATCCGAGGCGGGCAAGGTCGGGAACATCCTTGTAGCCTGGATCGGCGAAGTATCCGCCCGTCACCTGCCCGGCACATTCGAGAAGATGCCCAATCAATGTGGCTTGGCCGAGCCGATGCCAGTCGTCCAAGGTCCAGCCGAATTCATGGATCAGAGGGCCGACGAAGAGTGAGGGGTCGGCAGCCCGGCCAGTGATGACGATGTCTGCGCCCTTGGCTAGCGCCTCGGCGATGGACTGAGCCCCAATATAGGCATTCGCTGATACGACGCGGTTTCCAAGATCCGCAACCGCTACTCCAGATTCCTCAACGCGGAAGTCGCCGTTGGACAGTTGGGACAGGACGTCATCACCTGTGACCGCCGCGATTGTGAGGCCAGTGAGGCCAAGCTCCTGAGCGACTACCCGCGCTCGCTCGGCTGCGGCATTGGGGTTAGCCGCTCCCATGTTGGTGATGATCTTGATGCCCTTGGCATGGCAGAGCGGAAGGACCGCGCGGAAGCGCTCAGGCAGGAGAGGGTCGTAGCCGAGAGCCGGGTCCTTGAGCTTGGCCTGCTGGGCTAGCGCGATCGTGCGCTCGGCAAGGCACTCAAATACCAGATACTGAAGATCGCCCTGCTCGGCGAGCTCAACGGCTGGCTCGATTCTGTCGCCGGAATAGCCCGCGCCGGCGCCGATCCTGATCTGTTTCATGGGCCTCTCCAGCTCTCAGGTGCATTAGAGGTTCGGTTCGGTGATCACACAATTGAAATTATTGGATCACAGTAATAGACTTGATTTATGAATCCTGATCTCCGCCAGATCCGCGCCTTCGTCACGGTTGCCCAGCTTGGCAGCTTCACCCGAGCCGCAGGCCTCCTGAACCTGTCGCAGCCTGCACTCACAGTTCAAATCCGAAATCTGGAGGACGCGTTGGGCGTGCGTCTGTTCGACCGCAACACCCGCACAGTTTCCCTCACCCGAATGGGCCGGGAGCTTATTCCAGCGTTGCAGCGTATCGTGCGTGACCTTGATGCAGTGGTCGCCGAAGCTCGGGATGTGGCAGCACAACGGCACGGGATCGTGCGTCTTGCCGCCCTGCCCTCGTTTGCCTCAGGCGTCCTTCCGGAGATTATTGCCCGCTTCCGCGAAGAACACCCGAAGATCTCATTTGTCATTCACGATGTGATCGCCAGCGCCGTGATCGCTCAAGTGCGTGAGGAGCAGGTCGATCTTGGGCTGACGGGTGGGCGCACTGTAGATCCCGAGTTCGAAGTGCTGCACACGACACAAGATCATATGCACGTCGTCTACCCGGTCGGTCATCCATTCGGAGACAAGCGGCAGATCGATGTGGAGGCCCTCACTCAGCACCCGCTCATCCTGATGCATCCAGCGACAAGCGTGCGGGCTGTCGTGGACGCGGCATTCGTTGCGGCTGGTCATGCACCCTTCGTCGCCGCGGAGGCTACGTATATGTCGACGGCAGTGGGAATGGTGCGAGCAGGCTTGGGGGCTGCCATCCTGCCTGGATCTGCCATGGAGGTTCGGGCGGAGCGGACCTTACGCTCGCGCTCAATCGACGACCCAGGGTTCACCCGAGAAATTTCGCTCATCAAGAAAGCGGAGCGGACGCTTCCGCCGGCCAGCGAAAGCTTTGCCCGCAGCATGATCCAAGCTCTACAGCGCGTCTGAGCCGATGATCCCGCTCTGCAGGAAGTCTCCAGTGTGTCCGAGGCAGCCTTCAAGCGTAGCTTTGTAATGGTCCGCTCACCGCGCACTCTCAGACCTTCAGCAGGCTAGTTGGAAGGCATAGCCTAGCTGCTGGTTCTGCATGTTGTCGCTATACCCGCTCGGGTCAGAGTGGCCCCCTTCCCTTTGATCCAGAACTCGACGTCGCCCTGCATATACCGGCCTCCGTCCGCAGAGCGGGTCTGTGGGAGCGTCGTCTCAGCTGAGGATCCGGCATAGACGAGCTTCACTGATCCCGGTGCGGTGCTTGGGGGAGAGAACATGGGGTAATTCCGGGGCCGCGCCATAACCTGGCTCTGGGAATCAGCTCCTAAGATCGACGAGGCCCACGCCAGGGCCCTGACCGTGAGGAGGGTAGCCATGGAGCACTATGTCGGACTGGACGTCTCGCTGAAGCTGACGGCAATCTGCATTGTCGATCAAACGGGCAAGATCGTGCGCGAAGGCATGGTCCCTTCCGACCCGGCGGCCATCGCGGGCTTCGTTCAATCCCATGCGCCGCATGTGGCCCGGGTGGGACTGGAGACCGGAGCGACGGCGACGTGGCTCTGGAACGAGCTGAACGTGCTGGGATTGCCGGTCATCTGCATCGATGCCCGACATGCCAAGGCAGCTTTGAAGATGCAGATCAACAAGAACGACCGCAATGATGCGGCCGGGATTGCCCGCATCATGCAATGTGGATGGTACAAGCAGGTGCACGTCAAAGACCGCGGCAGTCACGCCATCAAGGCCCTCCTCGCCAGCCGCGCTCTGCTGGTCAAGCTCAAGCGCGATCTGGAGAACCAGATCCGCGGGCTCCTGAAGAACCTCGGGCAGGTGATCGGCCGGGCCAAGATGAACGTGTTTGCCAGGCGTGCGGCCGAACTGCTCGAGGACAGGCCGGAGCTCGCCGCCGCAGCCCTGCCGCTTCTCAGGGCGCGTGCGGCTGTCGAGCAGGAGATTGCGGATCTTGATAGCGAGGTACTGCGCCTGGCCCGCAGAAGTGCTCAGGTGCAGCGGTTCATGACAGTCCCCGGTGTCGGTGCCATTACGGCACTGTGCTTCCTGGCAACGATCGATGATCCCACCCGCTTCGAGCGGTCGAGGAGCGTCAGAGCTTATGCGGGCCTGACGGCACGAGGCTACGCCTCCGGCGAGACCGACTGGACCGGCCGGATCTCGAAATGCGGCGACGCGATGCTGCGCAGCTACCTCTACGAGGCCGCCAACGTGCTGCTCACCCGGGTGGCCAAGTGGTCGGGGCTGAAGGCCTGGGGTCTCAGGCTGGCCAAGCGCACCGGGCTGCGCAAAGCCAGGGTTGCAGTGGCACGCAAGCTTGCCGGCATTCTGCACCGGATGTGGATGGATGGCACGGACTTCCGCTGGTCATCACAGGAGACCGACCAACAAGCAGCATGAAAGTTTAACCCGTTTCCCGCCTACCCGCGGGAAGCAAGGTCCCTGCCGGGACGTTGGCGTTGGTGAGATCGCCCCAGGCTTTGCGAGGCCCTTCCAGGCAAAGCGCGCTTCACACATTGATCCGCCAGCGTCATCTGACGCCATCATGCGGAAGGCCTGTCCTTACCGCGGAGAGAACCCTGGACCCGGCAAGGATGTGCACAGAGAGCTTGACCCCAAACCCGGAATTAGAGAACAGCCAGGGTCAAATTGAGCCGTTGGGCTTCGCCTTATGAAGGCCAGCTTGCCTTATGTCTACGGAAGTTCGGCTCTCGTCTGCCTCGTGCCATCAGGAGCGGACCTTTCCTCAGCATGCGCCGTCCAATCCCCATCTTAAGCGGCCGGGAAGGAGGACCCCTTCAGGGGAAATTCCAGCGTGAAGCGGGAACCATTGATCGGATCAAACGCAGCGGTATCGGGTTGTCTTGCGAGCAACCTGAACCGAAGGTACCACACGATGGCCGACCCGGCTCCGGCACCACCCCCGTCAGCCCTCCGGCCTGCGGGGTCCCCCATCCTGACCGCCGGCGGCATCGTTCTGGCGATCGCAGGACTCTACTTCGGCCGCGATCTGTTCGTTCCCTTCGCGCTAGCCATCCTCCTGAGTTTCGCCCTGACGCCGCTGGTCAATTGGCTCAGACGCTGGAAGCTGCCGCGAATTGCAGCGGTTCTCGTGGCCGTGACGCTTGCCTTCATCCTGATCGCAGGCATCGCCTTTGTGGTCGGGCGCCAGCTCGTTCAGCTTGCCGACAATCTCCCAACCTACCAGATCACCATCACCGACAAGATCCGCTCTTTGCAGGCCTCCGCTCCCGGGGGAGGGATCGTAGACAAGGTCACGACGACCATCCAGGATGTCGGCAAGCAGATCTCCGGCGAAAAGCCTCCTGACAATGTTCCGGCGCAGACACCCGGGGCCCGGCTCGGCAACGGTACCGCGCAGGAGCCAGTCACCGTGCGGCTGGAAGCGCCGCAGGCCAAGCCTCTCGAGATCATCCAGACAGTTGTCGGCCCCCTGCTCGCGCCACTAGCCACGGCCGGCCTAGTGGTGATCTTCGTGATCTTCGTGCTGCTCGAGCGGGAGGACCTGCGCGACCGCTTCATCAAACTGGCGGGAGCAGGCGATCTCCAGAAGAGCACCCAGGCCATCAACGATGCCGCAGCCCGGGTCAGCCGCTATTTGCTAATGCAGCTCGTGGTGAACCTGACCTACGGGATCCCGATCGGCATCGCCCTTTACTTCATCGGCGTGCCGAATGCTCTGCTATGGGGCCTGCTGGCGGCGGTGCTGCGGTTCATCCCTTACCTCGGTCCCTTCCTGGCCGCTCTATTTCCGGTCGCCCTTGCTATCGCGGTCGATCCCGGCTGGACGATGCTGTTCTGGGTTGTCGGCCTGTTCCTAGTGGCCGAACTCATCAGCAACAACGTCATCGAGCCGTGGCTCTATGGTTCCAGCACCGGGTTGTCGTCACTGGCCATCATCATGGCAGCAATCTTCTGGACCAGCCTGTGGGGTCCAGTCGGGCTGTTCCTCGCAACGCCTCTTACGGTCTGCCTCGTTGTGATTGGACGCTATGTGCCGCAGCTCGAGTTTCTCGGCGTTCTCCTCGGCAGCGACCCGGTGCTTGCGCCGGAAGAGCGCCTCTACCAACGCCTGCTGGCCGGCAACCTGGAGGAGGCTGTGGAGATGGCCGAGGACTATGTCGACGAGCACTCCTCGCGGGAGTTCTATGACAACGTGGCCATCCCGTCGCTTCGTCTGGCCGAGAACGACCGCCAACGCAGCACCACCGACACCAACTACCGACGGCTCGTCGCCGACACGGCGATCTGTGTCGTGCGCGAGGTTGAGGACCATGTCCGAGAGAACGCCGCCTCCCCTGACGAAGTAGCTCCGGATGAGGATCGCGCACCGTCCGTACGAGAAGAACGGCCCTCGCTGGTCCTCTGCCTGGCAGGACGCACGGAACTCGATCGCGCGGCGGCCGAGATGATGGCGCAGGTGCTCGAGGAACGGGGCATCGGCGCTCGGGTTCTCCCGCCGATCGCCGTCAGTCAGGGGGCCTTGGGGCAGCTCGATCTCAAAGGCGTGGATGTGGTGTGCCTATCCTACCTGCATCCGCAGCCGCAGGTTTATGCCCGCTACATCTGCCGTCGCCTGCGCCGCCGAGCACCTCACCTGAAGCTCATCGTCTGCTGCTGGAACCTGGCGCCCGGGACGGGGCAAACGGAAGACCTCAAGAGGCAGATGGCGGCCGATGCGATCTTCGTCTCACTCGACATATGTGTCGACCAGGTGAATGCGTGGGTCCACCTCCCTGCATTGCCCGGTGAAGCGCGGCCGGTCCTTCCTGATACCGAGCAGGCCCAGATTGCGGCGCTGCATGACCTGGGTTTGGCCTCGGCAAAGAGCCGTCAGTTCGATGAGGTGTCCAGGAAAGTCGCGCAGGCGTTCGACGTCCCGATTGCCCTTGTTTCCTTCGTGGACGAGGTGCAGCATCCCCAGCCGGACGGGGCAAGCCTGCCCCAGGAAACTCAGGTCACGCAGCGGGCTGCTCACGAGGAATCGCTCGACGCGCACGTGATCACTGCGAACGAGGTGCTGGTGTCCAAGGACGTCACGGAGGATCCTCGCTTTGCCGACGATCCGCTCGTGCTGGAGAAGGGCATCCGCTTCTATGCCGGGGCTCCGCTACGGACTTCGGCGGGGCTGGTGATCGGCACCCTGTGCGTCATCGACACGCGGCCCCGCGAGTTCCAGGAGCCGGATTGCCGGCGCCTCCAGGTCATGGCCGACGAGCTGATGAGTCAGATCGAGCGTCGCTCTGCGGAACATATGGGCAGGCCCCAAGCCGACCTCGTTACGGTTGCAGGCACGAAGTGAGACACCCCTCTGACGGGGCCCACACGACAGACACTCCGCGCTACGGAGGACAAACTTACGATGAGGCGTAATGTCCGGATCGGGTCAAAGGACTAAACCGCTACCGCGGTAGGCTCTGCCGGCTCTGTCGGCGTCTGGAACGATCATAGAGGTCACGCTGGGACGTGTCCGGCCTGAGAATGGAGAGGTTTCCTCCCCCCCCTCAGGACAGGAGCCTCCGATGACCCACGCGTCCGTCAGCCCTCTCCGTCAGCGCCTGATCGACGACATGACGATCCGCCATTTCGCCCCACGCACCCAGGATGCTTACATCCGCGCCATCCGCCGCTTCAGCGCCTTCCTTGGCG